>NZ_JBLTJC010000306.1:0-12723 GCF_048158785.1 Streptomyces colwelliae
GGTGAGAACCCGGTCCGGCCTGGTCACCGGCGTCCCCGCCGCCCTCCCCGGCGTCACCGTCTACAAGGGCATCCCCTACGCCGCCTCCACGGCCGGCGAGAACCGCTGGCGCGCCCCGCGACCCCCCGCCTCCTGGCAGGGCGTCCGCAAGGCCGACACCTGGGGCGCCGCCTGCCCCCAGCCGGTCACGGGCATCGCCGCCGACAAGGTGCCCCCGCTGAGCGAGGACTGCCTGAACCTCAACATCTGGACAGGGGCGGGCAGTTCACCCGCCAAGCGCGACCTCCGCCCGGTCTTCGTCTGGATCTACGGCGGCCGCAACAGCGCCATGTGGGCCTCGCAGCCGGTGTACGACGGGGCGAACCTGGCGGCCAAGGGCGCGGTGGTGGTGACGTACAACCACCGGGTGGGCGCCTTCGGCAACCTCGCGCATCCGGCGCTGAGTTCGGAGGGCGGGCACGGTGGTTCCGGGAACTGGGGTGTGCAGGACACGGTGGCGGCGCTGAAGTGGATCCGCCGCAACATCGCCGCGTTCGGGGGCGATCCGGAACGGGTGACGCTGGCGGGCTGGTCGCACGGCTCGTCCTTCGTGAACATCCTGATGATCTCGAAGCTGGCACGGGGCCTGTTCCACCGGGCGGTCCTCTCGGCGGGCGTGCAGTACACCAAGGACCCGGCGCTGGGTCATGTGGCGGGCGGCTACGCCCAGTTGGCGGCGGCGGAGGCCAACGGAACGGCGTTCGCGACGTACATGGGCGCGTCCACGTTGTCGGACCTGCGCGCGCTGACGGCCGACGAGATCGTGACCAAGGTGTACGCGCAGGGCGCCCCGGCGGCGGGCACGAGCTTCGGCAACGTACTGGACGGCTACGTCCTGCCGAAGACATACACGGCCGCGATGACGTCACGTACCGAGTACGACATCCCGGTCCTCACCGGCAACAACAAGGACGAGAACGGCGCTTCACCGACGCTGACGATGACGGTCACGGCGTACGAGACGTACGCGGCGACGACGTTCGGGGACAGGGCGGCCGAGTTCCTGTCTCTCTACCCCGCCACCACGGACACGGAAGCGGCGACGCAGTACAACAACTACGCGCGGGACGAGGAACGGGTCTCCACGTTCCTCTGGGGCAACCAGTTCAAGGTCACGGCCGGCAACCGCAGCCCGGTCTACACCTACTGGTGGACCCACGTCCCCCCGGGCCACGACACCACCAACCCGATCGAACCGGCCGACGGCGCGGGCGCCTACCACGGCGCCGAGAAGTACTACTTCTTCGGCAACCTGTACGGCACGGACCGCCCCTGGACGACGGCGGACCACGCGATCGCGGACCGCACGTCGTCGTACGTCGCGAACTTCGCGGCAACGGGCAACCCGAACGGCCACGGCCTGCCGACGTGGCCGGCGTTGCGCACGTCGAAGCCGGTGTCCATGGAACTGGGCGATCACTTCGCGCCGTTGGCTGCGGCGGACAGTGAGGGCAAGTATGCGTTTTTGAAGGGGTATTTGGAGGGGCAGGTGACGGAGTACTGAGCGCCGAGTTGCGTCAACTGTGCGCCCTTGCGGTGAGATAGGGGTCCCGACGGAGGACTTCTCGGCTACCGAAAAGGGTGCCGACGGCCAGGCCGGCAGCGGGCAGCAGCAGCGCCGCTCCGGCCCAGGCCGGGCCGGGCAGGGCGTCCATGACGGTGATGGGCAGGCCGAGCACATCGCTGAGCGGGCCGGCCAGCGACGCGGACAGCACCGTGCCGGCGACCGCGCCGAGCACCCCCGCCACCCCGCCGGACAGCACGGCTTCGCCGAGCAGGATCCGGCGCAGTTCGGGCCGTCCGGAACCGAGGATCCGCAGGACGGCGAACTGGCCGATCCGTGCCCGTGCGCTGTCCGCCGCCCGCACGGCACCGAGCGCGAGGGCGCCGAGCGCCAGGACCAGCACGCCGATGCGCATCGCGAGATCCGCCGCGCCGAACAGACCGGGCAGGTCGCGGACCCGGTCGGAGACCGCCGAGGCCGAAAACCCCTTGTTCTGGAGGGACTTGGTGACCGCGGCCACCTGCCGCTGGTGCTCGACCACCACGACGGCGGACTGCGCGCCCTCCCGGCTCCGGAAGGCTCCCGCCGGCCGGCCGGCGCGGGCTGCGGCCAGCAACGCGGCGGTGTCCTGTGAGAGATAGGCGACGCCGGGTCCGTCCGCCTGCCAACTCGGGTCGTACAGGGCGACGATCCTCAACTTGACGACGGCGCTGGTGCCGGACGCGGAGCCCGTCGCCCTGGTGTACCCGAAGGAGACGGACCGGCCGAGGAGGGGCGCGAAGTCGGTTCCCTGCGCGACGGCGGGCAGCACGACCTCGTCCGGGCCGAGCGGCGCGGAGACCTTCCCTTTGACGACCGGCAGATCGTCGCCCGGTGTCAGGGTGTGGCTCGCCAGGTCGTACGTCCCGTTCTCCTCGGCGTACAGCACGGAGGAGTAGTCGGCGACGACCTGCCGAACTCCCTTCACCCGCCCGGCTTCCCGCAGTGCCGAGGTGGTGAGCGGGCGGACCGAGGCATCGCCCTCGAACGAGGAGAGTTCGATCTGCGTGAGTCCGCCGGAGCCCAGTACGTCCCGCTCGACGGCGGCGGCGGCACCGGCCGCGACCCCGGCGGACGTGGTCAGCAACGCGGCCAGGACCGTGAGGGTGGGCAGCGCCCGGCGGAGCGAACGCCCGTCGCGCTTCCAGGTGTAGAGACTCCAGCGGCTCATCCCAGCATCTCCCTGCGGTCACTTCCCTGACGGAGGTTCGCGTCCCGAACGTGCGACAGCACACCGTCGTCGAGCACATAGCGCTGATCGCAGGCCTCGGCGACCGCGGAGGCGTGCGTGACGAGCAGTACGGCCGCGCCCCGTCCGGCGCACGAACGCAGGGAATCCATCACGGAGTCGGCGTTCTTCGGGTCAAGTCCCGAGGTCGGCTCGTCGGCGAGGACGAGCAGGGGTTCCTTCACGGCCGCCCGGGCCACCGCGATGCGTTGCCGCTGGCCGCCGGAGAGTTCGGTGACCGGGGAGTCGGCCAGGTGCTCCATGCCGAGGTCGCCGAGCAGCGCCCGGGCCGTCGCACGGTGCCGGGACAGCCGTGGTCCGAAGGCGGCGGCGACGTTCTCCCAGGCGTTGAGGAACGTGAGCAGCCCGAGATCCTGAAGCACGATGCCGATCGAGCGCAGGCGCAGCGCGTCCCGGTCGGCAGGTGACAGTGCCCCGGTGTCCGTGCCGGCGATGTGGAGGGAGCCCGCGGCCGGCGACAGGATGAGCCCGAGGAGCGCGAGCAGGGTGCTCTTGCCCGAGCCGGACGGTCCCTCCACGGCGGCCATCGTTCCCGCCCGAAGGGTGAGATCCGCCCGGCTGAGACCACCACCGGCCGCGTATCTGAAGGCCAGGCCTTCGCCCAGGACGATCGGCGGGGAGGCGGTGTTCATACGGCGGGTGCCCTTCTACGGTGGGAAAGCGGGGCGGGTACGGGCTCAGGCGAGAAGGTAGTACGCGGCTCTCGTGGCGTCGGCCGAGGCGGCACCGCCGGGCGAGTCGGCGTACAGGTCGGGGAACTCGGCGTCGCGGTAGGGCTCCAGCAGTGCCGGAAGCTCGTTCCAGAAGCTCTGCGCGATGCTCCGGTCGGCGGCGAGCGCCGCCTGGACCGCGTCGGAGGCGGCCCCCAACTCCCCTTCGCGCAGGGCGTTCCGGGCCTGCGCGACGAGGTCGGTCCCCTCCGTGAGCCGCCGCGCCTGGGTCGTACACCCCGCGTCGGCGAGCACCACCACGACGCGCAGGGAAGGGGCGGGAAGAGCGTCGCCCTCGTGCGCGAGCGACTCGACGGAGGTGCGCGGACACCCCAGTCCGAACTCGGCACGCGCGGCCGTGGCGCCGTACCAACTGTGCTGGTTCTCCGTGGTCAGACGTGCCGGCACCGCGCGTTCGGCCGCCGCCCGGGCACCCTTGCCGGCCTGCGGTCCGCAGCCCAAGGACAACCGGTGGCACGTCATGGCGAGCAGCACCCGGTCGGACGGATCGAGCCCGGGATCCGAGCCCAGTCGCCTCAGCGCCTTCTTCAACCAACCCGGTGCGCGCTGCTGCCCGCCGCTGGCGGTCAGGGCCCGCGCGATGTTGTACGTGGCGGTCAGCGTGCCGAGTTGGGTCGGGGACTTGGCCACGAGGCCGTCGGACCGGACGGCCACGGGTGGCGCGGGCAGCGGCAGGGACGAGGTGCTGGACGCGCCGAGGGCGAGCGCCCGCCGGACCAGCCACCGTGTCTGTGTGTCGGGGTCGTGCAGCGCGGGCAGCAGGCAGGCACGCGTCTGCCGCGTCAACTGCCGTCGCAGCAGGGCCGATGCGGCCCGTTGGATGGGTTCGGGTCCGGCGCAGTCGGTCCTCCGGAGATCGGCGCCGGCGTGCCGGAGGACGCGTGTGGCGTGGGCCCGCACCCCGACGGCCCGCAGCGCCTCGACGGCGTACAACGCCGGTACCGGCAGGTCCACTTGAGCGGTGTCGGCCGCGAGGCGGGTCAGCGTGGCGGGGGACACCTGGTCGTCGCGGCCCAGGCAGGCCACGGTCTGAAGGAAGGCGGCGCGGGTGGCGAGCGAGGTCGTGGCGTCGTCCTCGGGATCCGGCGCCCGCAGATAGCCGAGCGCCTCGCGCTCGGCCCGCGCGCGGAGCCCCGCCCGTTCCAGGACGTCGGCCGCGTCGGTGGCACCGGAGGTTCCGGGGGCGCCGGAAGCTCGGCGGGCGTCGGAGCCTTGGGAGGTTTCGGAGGCGGACAGCGACAGGCACACGTACTGCGCCCGCCAGGCAGGGGTGTCGAGCATGTCGGTGCGGGCGAGCTGTGCCAGGGCGGCCGGACGAATCTCGGGGACGGGTTCGCCGCCGGTCCGCTGCCCGGTGGGGAGCGTGGCCTCCAGGCGCCCGTACGCGGTCGGATACAGCGCGGGATCACGTCCGACCTCGGCACGGGTGGCACGTACGAGATCGTTCGCTCCGCGCAGAGCGTCGAGTTGTACGGCCAGACCGGTGCCGGGCCGGTCGGGCCGCTCCACCGGCCCACCGCCGAACATCGAGACGCCCAGGGCGGCCACCCCGGCGATCGCCGCCGCCGCGGTGACCACGACACGGCTGCGAGGCCCGGTGCGCCTCGGCTGGAGGCTGTGCTCCACGGTGCTCAGTCGTTCGCGCAGGCCGAGGCGAACGCCTTGACGCCGGACTTGAAGGCGCCGCCGTCGGAACAGGTGGTGATACTCGTGTTGAGCGAACCCCCGGGGTCGGCGATGCCGCTGACATCGGCGATCCAGGTGTTCTGATTGGTCCAGCTGACCTGGCGCGTGCTCTCACTCACCTGCGTACCACTGGGACTCAACGCGAGCGTGGCCTGCCACCCGTTGGCCTTCACGGTCGCCGTGTTGCTGATCTTGCTGACCTTGTACTTCGCGTTGCCCTTCTTCGTCTTGGTGGACGTCTTGAAGGAGCACTTGTCGGCGTAGGCGTTGCACTGCCAGGCGGTGACCTCGACCTTCGCACCGGTGCCGGGCAGGGGCGTCGATCCGGAGTCCGAGATGGCCATGGTCGGCGCGGCGGTCGCCGCCGTCAGCAGCGCGACGAGGCCTGTGGTCAGCAGGATCTTCTTCACCCGGTTCTCCCCGTTTTCGTCCCCAACTGGGCGTCGAACTGTATATGTTGCGGGAATATCCACGAGTGACCGAAAAGCACCGCCAAGCGGGCGTGAGATGTCCCGGTTCCACCGAACGAGACGCCCATCGATGCGGTGGGCCAGGCGTCCACCACGAGACCCTGAGACCGGTTTCAGCCACCCCGAAGACGACCTGGTTCACACCTGTGGGTTAAGGAAGGCGGATGCCCGCTGACCTCAGCGCGCTCACGAATCAGTGGTCGGGTGAGGAATCGCGGCGGCGAGGAGTCACCCCTGCTCGTCGCCCCTGCCCGCTCACCGGACGCCGGGCACCGGACGCCGCCAACAGCCCCAGCACCTCGCCGAGTTGCCGTCGCACCCCCGCATCGGCGATGAGCCCGTCCGCGCCGCGCATCCCCCGGTCCACCGGGATCTTCACGCAGGCCGCCTCCACGATGTCGGCGCCGGTGTAACCGAGGACGGCCCGCAACGTGGCCTCCGCACCCCCACCCCGCCCCGGTGCCGCCGCGTTGACCCAGGCCACCGGCTTGTCGGAGATCTCGGTGCCACCGACCGTCCAGTCCAGCAGGTTCTTGAACGAGCCCGGCAGGGTGCCCGCGTACTCCGGGGTGCAGATCAGGATCCCGGCCGCCCGGTCGATCACCGCCCGCAGTCCGGCCACGGGCGCGGGCAACGGGTCGGTGTCGTCATCGGGGTTGAAGTGCGGAAGCCCGGCGAGACCGTCGTACAGTACGGCGCCCACCCGCACGTCCGGCGCCACGGCACAAGCAGTGCGCAGCACGGCCTCGTTGGAGGAGTCGGCCCGCAGACTCCCCGACAGCAACAGGATCACCGGTGACGTGGACATCCGCACAAGCTACTCCCGGCACTCACGCCCACCCGTGCAGGGACACCTGCGGTTCGACACCGTCGAGGTACTGCCGAAGGGCCAGCCCGTTGCCTCTCACGAACTCCTCCGGCAGGGCGTCGACTTCGACCCACCGGACCTGCGCGTGCTTAAGGGGCTCACGGTTCTCGGCCTCGCCGGACCACTCGTCGGCGGCGAAGACGACCGTGAGGAACCCGCCCGGCGCCTCGACCCCGAGGGCGGCATGGACGACATGCACGACCTTCAGCGAGGCCGCGTCCACGACGATGCCGGTCTCCTCGTACAGCTCGCGCACGGCGGTCTCGGTGACGGGCTCACCGGGTTCGTTCTTGCCTACGGGGAGGTCCCACATCCCTCGCCCGAACTTGGCGTGATCGCCGCGCTGGAGGACGAGGACGCGACGGGCGGCCTTGTCGTGGACGATGACGGCGGCGACCAGGACGGTCATGGAGGAGAAGGCGGGCTGGAGGGCGTCGAGTTGATCGCCGGTCGTCGGCTGGGCCACGGTGCGCGGGTCCCTTCGGGTGGCACGGCTTCAGGTCATCGGCGGCGACCGGTCCGGCGCGGACCTCGTCCGCATCGACCGTCTTCCGCACATGCTCAGGCAACGTACAACGCCCGGCCGGGCGGGTTCCGCGAAATCGCCGGTCACTGACCGGCTTTCAACTCCCGCACCTGCGAAGCCTGTTCAGCAACCAGTTCAGTAACCAATGGTGAAGCGGCGCTGGACGAAACGAGGCAGTTCCGCCTCGTCGACGAGTGCTACGGCCGCGTCCTCCATGGAGATGCGGCTGCGCCCGTCCGCGTCGAGGACGGGCTGATCGGTGCCGATCCGGAACCGGCCCGTGCGCTCACCAGGGGTGATGTCCTCCGCGGGACTGAGGTAGGTCCACAGCCGATTGGACGTGCGCAGGACGTTCAGGGCGTCGCGGTGCCCGCGTACCGCGGCGGCGTACTCCCTCGGCAGGCCGATCGCGTCGAGCGTCTCGTGCAGGAGGTCGTCACTGTCCGCCCGTACGACGCCCGGCTCGATCTCCAGGCTGCCGGCGCCGCCGATGACGATCAGTCGGGTACGGGGACGGCTCTCCAACGCCTTCAGCAGGATCCGTGCGGCGGTGGCGTACACGGTGGGATCGGCGATCGAGCGGGCCACCGTGTCGGCGATGTCCTTGGCGGCGTTGCCGGGCTGGAATCCGCTGATCAGCACGTCGAGTCCGGGGAGGGCGACGGAGACACTGTCGGCATCGAGGACGTCGACGCTCTTCCAGACGACGTTCGCCCTGCTCTCCTCGATCCGCGAGGCGTCACGGCTGAAGGCCGAGACGTGATGCCCCCGGCCGAGGGCTTCGACGACGACACGACTGCCGATGCCACCCGTGGCTCCGATGACTCCGATGTGCATGGCTCTCCCCTGTGGCTGCGCGGGCCGCGACCCTTCACGGCATGCGGAGACTATACGGCGTGAAGTAAACGCACGGCACATAGCATGGTGACGCTGTAGAGTCTCCGGCTGTGGGAACGACCAGAGGACGCCGCGAGCGGCTGCGGGCCGAGACGACCGCCGAAATCAAGGAGGTCGCCCTCGAGTTGATGGCCTCGGGCGGCCCCGACGCGATCACCCTGCGGGCCATCGCCCGCGAGATGGGCATGACCGCCAACGCCATCTACGGATACTTCGCCACGCGCGACGACCTGGTCACGACACTGATCAACGACGTGTACACCGCGCTGGCCGACACCGTGGACTCCGCGTGGGAGAGCGCACCCGCCCAGGACCCGGCCGCCCGTATCGAGGCGTGGGCCCGCGCGTTCCGCGGCTGGGCCCTGGCCCGTCCCGAAGGTTTCCGCCTCATCTACGGCGACCCCGTCCCCGGCTACCGCTCCCCCGTGGGCGGCGCCGCCCCGGACGCCGCCCGCCGCGTCTGCACCGGCATCACCGCGCTGGCCGCAGCGGCCTGGCCACACACCGAACACCGCTACACGGACAGCGACTTCACCTGGTCCGACTTCGACACCGGCCTCCTCGACAAGGTCCGACCGGCCTTCCCCGACCTGCCCCCGGCCGCCGTGGCACTCGCCCTGCGCATCTGGAGCCGCCTGCACGGCCTGGTCTCACTGGAGATCTACGGCCACCTCCAGACCCAGACACTCAGCCCGGACAAACTCTTCCGCGAAGAACTGGCCCAGCTCATCCGGACCTTGGACATCGCCCCGGACAAGTAGAGGTACACACGGCGTGCACCTGCGCGGGGGAGGGCCGGGCAACTCACTTCTCACAGGAGGACGACACACCCTCGCCGCTCCAACTCGGCCAGCAGCGAGGAGGAGGGATCACAGTCGTTCCACCGCAGGTCCAGCTTCTCCAGGGACGGCATGCCCAACACCCAGTCCGGCAGCAGGGTGAGGCGGTTGCTCCGCAGGTCGAGCTGACGCAGGAGGGGCAACTCGGCCAGCGCTGGCGGGAGTTCGGCGAGGGCGTTCTCCCGTAGATCCAGGTGACGCAGTTCGCGGAGGCCGGCCACGGACGACGGCAGGCGGGCGATCTCGTTGCCCCGGAGCCAGAGTTCGCGCAGGTTACGGAGTTCCCCGATGCTGTCGGGCAGCGTGGTCAGCCGGTTGTGCTGCGCCCGGAGTTCGATGAGACCGGCCATGCGGCCGACGGCCCCGGGCAGGGCGGTGAGGGTGTTCTCGCCGACGTTGAGATAGCGCAGCCGGGTCAAGTTCCCGAGCGCGTCCGGGAGTTCGGACAGGTCGTTGTCGTGCAGGTAGAGGCAGCCGTCGAGGTCGGCCAGGTCGCCGAGGTCGTCGGGCACCGACGTGAGGTGGTTGTGACCGAGGTCCAGGGTGGTCAGGCTGTGCAGTCGTCCGGTCCCGGGCGGGAGGTCGGTGAGTGCGTTGTCCGCGAGGATGAGGACCTGGAGTTCGGTGCGTTGCCAGACCGACTCGGGTACTTTTCCCAGCTGTTGGCGCCATAGGTTCAGTACGTGGGGCACGACTTGCTCGCCTTTCTCGACAGCGCGGCGGACGAAGGGAACACGCGACCGTGACGACCCTCGCCGTGACCGGCCACATCGACCTGACCGAGGACAGCATCCCGCTGATCCGCACCGCACT
Organism: Streptomyces colwelliae; assembly: GCF_048158785.1. Classification (NCBI taxonomy): domain Bacteria; kingdom Bacillati; phylum Actinomycetota; class Actinomycetes; order Kitasatosporales; family Streptomycetaceae; genus Streptomyces; species Streptomyces colwelliae. The sequence goes on from NZ_JBLTJC010000306.1 coordinate 9,662, forward strand.
GGCCGACCTGCTCACGCGGTACGCCGACGATGGCCAACTCATCGGCGTCTCCTGCCTCGCCGAGGGCGCCGACTCCCTCTTCGCCGAGGCCGTCCTCGCCGCCGGCGGCCGCCTGATCGCCGTAATCCCTTCCCAGGACTATCGCCGACACAAGGTCAAGCCCGACCAGGCCCGCCTCTTCGACCACTTCGTCGACACGGCCGAGGAAGTACTCGTACTCCCCCACAGAACGGCCAACCGCCAGGCCTACGAAGCCGCCAACACCGTCCTCCTCCAACGCGCCGACCGCCTCGTCGCCGTATGGAACGGCGAACCCCCCACCGGCAAGGGCGGCAGCACCGCCGACACCGTCCTGGAAGCACGGGCGGCCGGCATTCCCGTGGACGTCGTATGGCCGGACGGCGCCGCTCGGCGGGGCTAAGGGCATCGCCCGCGCTGCACGGCGTTCGAGCGCGGCCTCGGCGCCGGCCGGGCCCCGCACATGACACCGGCCGTGTGGACGCGGAATCCCCGGTGGTTCAGCCCCCCGAACCCCCGTCGGCCGGGGCTCCCGTGATGGCCTGCGTCTCCTGCCCGATCATCTCCTCCAGCGGCACGCCGTCGCGGTTGCTGAGGATGACACCGACCCAGCCGGTGTCCGGGTAGATGTCCCAGTTGGCGCCGACGCCGGGGTTGCCGCCGGCGCGCTGGTACATCCACTGGCCGTCGACGATGGAGACCGGAATCCCGTACGCCCCGAACGACGCCGGTCCATGGGGGACCTTGGCGGCGGTGAGCACGTCGGCCCAGGGCCGGTCCAGCACCGTGCCGTCGCCCAGCGCGTGCGCGAACCGGACCAGATCCGGCGCGGTGGCGAAACCGCCGTCCCCGGGCGCGTCGATGAAGGCGCGGCCTGGATTCTTGCCGAGGACGTTCGGGTCCGGGCTGCTTCTGTCCAGGTTGCGGACGGCGTCCACCACGCTGCCGTCGGCCAGCTCCATGTACGGGTGCGCGATGTGCTCGTCGGTGAGCCACTGGGGCCTCGTGCGGAAACCCGAGCCGGTCATGCCGCAGCGCGCGAAGATGTTCTCCTGCGCGTAGTCCCAGTACGTCCTGCCGGTCACGGCCTCCACGATCAGCGCGGAAAGGGTGACCTCCGCCTCCTCATGGTCGGTGTCGGGAACGCCCGGGACGCCCACGAGTCTCGCCTGCCGGGCCCGCTGCTCGTAGTACGCGTGCACCTCGTCCCGGCTCCGGAAGACCCGCCGCACGTCCTCGTCCGGGACGTCCAGCCCGGAGGTGCCGGACAGCAGGTGGTGGATGGTCACGCGCTCGGCGATCTCCTTGGCTAGGCCCTTCAGATGGGTCCCCACCGGGTCCGACAGCTTCACCTCGCCCTGCTGCGCCAACTGCAGCACGGCCACCGCTCCGAACGGCTTCCCCGCCGAACTGAGGCTGAACGCGACGCCCTCGTGGTTGGCGATCCCCTTCTCCTCGTCGGCCATCCCGTAGCTGCGGGACAACACCGTCCGGCCCCGGTGCGACAGCAGCACCACGCCGGAGAACCTGCCCTCGGCGGCCAGCTTCGCCACATACCGGTCGTAGGCTCCGCCGGGCCGGGTGTCGGGCGGGATCGGGTCGGTCGAGGCGTGGTCGGTCATGGCCTGATCGTTCGAGGCCTGGTCGGCGTAACCGGGCTGGGCGCCCACCAGCGACGCGCCCGCCGCCCCGCCAGCGGCCGCCAGCCCGCTCCACCCGAGCAGCCGCCGCCGGCCGACGCCGCGTACGGAATCCGAGTCCATGCTCACGTCCTTTCCCGTTCCCGATGGACGAACTGACCGTTGACGCACGGTGGTTCGTGCCTCCACTGAAGGCGGGGGACTGTTGCGGCGGCGTATGCGATTTTCGATACGTCCGCGATACGCGTTAACCACCCGGTCAGGACAGGTTCGCCGTGGGGTGCGGTCCACGTATGGATCCGGCCCGCCGGTTCACGGTGTGCCGGATGCCAGGCCGACCCGGTAGGCGAGGACGACTGCCTGGACCCGGTCGCGCAGGGCGAGTTTGGCGAGGATCCGCGAGACATAGGTCTTGACCGTCTCGGGGGTGATGTACAGCTCCGCCGCTATCTCCGCGTTCGACAGCCCCTCGGCCAGCTGCCGGAGCACCTCCAGTTCGCGGGGCGTCAGCGCGCGTACGACGTCCTCTCTGGCCGGGCGGGAGGACTCGGCCGGGCGCAGGTGCTCGGCGTAGTGGCCGATGAGGTGGCGGGTGACGGCGGGCGCCAGCAGGGCCTCGCCGCGGGCGACGGTCCGGATGCCGTTCACCAGCTCCGCGGGCGGCGCGTCCTTGAGGAGGAACCCGCTGGCTCCGGCGCGCAACGCGTCGTAGACATGGGCGTCGACGTTGAACGTGGTGACGACCAGCACCTTCGGCGGTTCCCCTGTGTCGGCGCCGGGGCCGGCCAGTTGCCGGGTCGCCTGGATGCCGTCGAGGAGGGGCATCCGGATGTCCATCACGACCACGTCGGGGCGCAGCCGCCGCGCGGCTTCCACCGCCGCGTGCCCGTTCTCCGCCTCGCCTACGACCTCCATGTCGGGCTGGGCCGAGAAGATGGTGACGTAGCCGGTCCGCACCAGTTCCTGGTCGTCGCAGACGAGCACACGGATCGGTGGCGGCGCGTCGCTCACGGGGTCACTCCTGAACGGGCTCGGGCGCGGGTGCGGGCGCGGGCGCGGGCTGGCGCTGGTGCTGGGGCTGGGGCTGGGACTGGGACTGGGACTGGGACTGGGACGGAATCGTGGCACGGACCTCGAACCCGCCCCCGGGCCGGGGTCCTGCCTCGAGTTCGCCATCGAGCATCCGTACTCGGACACGCAGCCCGGCCAGACCTCGTCCGCCCTCGGGGCCCGGCTCGCGGATGGCCGGCACGGCCGCCGGGGTGGTGACGGGGCCGGGGCCCGACGTCTCGACGAGCAGCCCGAGTTCGAAGGCGCGGGCGCAGATCCGCCCGGCGCGCTCGGGGTCCTTGAACTCGATGCCCCAGACCAGCCCGCGGCCCCGGTACTCCTTGATGTCGGCGA
>NZ_JBLTJC010000307.1:0-12698 GCF_048158785.1 Streptomyces colwelliae
CGTCGGGACTGTGCAGCGACAGGCTGGACGCGTTGACCGATGCCTGGTCAGACCAAGGGCCAACGCTCGGGTCCGCGCGCCGCGGACGATCTCCACGGCGGCCTCGCTGCGGAGTCCTGGTCGTTCTACGACGACATCGTGCCGCACGACCGGTACATGTCCCAGCTCGACCGCTTCACCGGCGCGAAGTACGACCCGCGTGCCTGGGCCGACCTGTTCGCCCGCGCCGGCGCCAGGTACGCCGTCCTCACCAGCCGCCACCACGACGGAGTGGCCCTGTGGGACAGCGAGTTCGGCGATCTCAACCTCGGCAGGGACTACATAGCCGGCTACGCCGACGCACTCCGCGAGCGGGACCTCAAAGTAGGCCTCTACTACTCGCACTCCGACTGGAACCACCCCGACTACGCCACCACCCGCAAGCCGGGCCGCCCGCCGGAGCAGGAGGACAACCGCTACTCCGAGTGCTCGGCCGAGGACGAGGACCTGGTGGCCTGGGAGCGGTTCATCGTCTACCGGGACGGCCAGATACGGGAGTTGGCCTCCCGCTACCGGCCCGACCTGATGTGGTTCGACGGCGAGTGGGACCGCAGTGAGGAGCAGTGGCGCATCAAGGAACTCGCCGCGCTGATCCGCTCGTACTCACCGGACGTCGTCTTCAACGCGCGCATGCTCAGCGAGGGCGACTACGCGACGCCGGAGCAGGGCGCCCCCGTCGAACCCCCGGACGGGCCCTGGGAGTTGTGCCTCACCATCAACGACTCGTGGGGCTACCAGCACCACGACGACAACCACAAGTCGCTGAGCCAGCTGGTGCGTTACTTCACGGAGACGATCGGCGGGGGCGGCAACCTCCTCCTGGACGTGGGCCCGATGGAGGACGGCACGATCCCGCAGCCGCAGGTCGAGCGCCTCGAAGGCCTGGGGGAGTGGATCCGCAGGCACGCCGACGCCGTGTACGGCACGGTGCGCGGACTCCCGGCCGGGCACCACTACGGGCCGAGCACTCTCTCCGCCGACCGGCGCACCCTCTATCTCACCCTGTACGACATCCCGCGCGCCGAGATCGGTGTCCGCGGGCTGGTCACCCCGGTCCGCAGGGTCACCGTGCTCGGTACCGGCACCGAACTCGCCCACCGGGTCATCGGCGGACTGCACGAGGCCGTGGGGCAGTTGTGGATCGATCCGCCACCTCTGGCCGATCTCGACCCGCTCGCCACGGTCCTCGCCGTGGAGCTGGACGGGGAGTTGGAGCTGTACCGCGGATCGGGCCGTTTCTGACGGGCGGAGACGACTGGCGGGGCGTAGACCGAGGCGGCCGGCCCACACGGGGGACCGGCCGCCAGGGGTGGGGGTCGTCAGCCGGTGAAACCGGCCGTGATGGACGTGAACTGCCAGGTGTTCTGGCTGATGCCGGAGCAGTTGCTCACCACTCCGCCGCCGGCGCACCCGCGGTCACGGTTGACCGACCAGAAGGCGAGCCGGGCGATGTGATGCGAGTTCGACCAGTCGCGGATCGAGGTCCAGATCGCGGGAGTCGTGGTCTCCGACTGGTCCGACAGACCGTTCATGCCCGAGATGCCGATGTGGGAGTAGGCCGTCGCGTCGTCCCACCCGAACGTGGACTTCAGCTTGGTCTTCAGGCCCTCGGCCGCGGCGACCGTGTTGCCGTACATGTCGGCGCCGCCGCCGAAGTCGAACGGCATGATGGTGAAGACGTCGATGTTGGCGTTGAGCGACTGCGCCTGCTCGATGAGCCGGTTGCCGTAGTACGTCGGGCCGGTCGTCGAGGTGCCGAAGGTGACGATCGTGCGCAGGCCCGGGTTGTTGGCCTTGACGGTCTTCAGAGCGGTCAGGATCTTCGCCTGCACGGCCTCGTTCTCGAACTCGTCCGAGTTCTCGATGTCCATGTCGATCGCCTTGAGGCCGTAGGCGTCGATCACCTTCTGCAGAGCCCCGGCGAGCGCGCTCGCGGAGGAGCAGTTGGCGCCGAGCTTGCTGCCCGACCAGCCGCCGAACGACGGCACGATGTCACCGCCGGCCGCGCGGATCTGGTTGATGGCGGTCTGGTCGACGCCACCGGTCAGCGGCCGGCTGCCGTCCCAACTCGGGGTGCAGCCACCGGAGTCCAGCACGAACGCCATCGTGAACCACTTGATGCCGGTCGCGCTCATCACCGTGCTCGGGCTCGGCGGATCGCCCCAGCCCTCGTAGAGATATGGTGCGGCCTGGGTGAACCCGGTGCCGCCGCCGGTGCCGGCACTCGTCGTGACGCTCACCGCGCCCGAGGCCGCCGAACTGTTCCCGGCCGCGTCGCGCGCCTTCACGGTGAACGTGTAGGCGGTACTGGCCGCGAGCCCGCTGACCGTGCCGCTCGTACCGGAGACGCTGAGGACCTGGTTCGAACCGCTGTAGATGTCGTACGCCGTGACGCCCACGTTGTCGCTCGACGCGCCCCACGACAGCGACACGGTCGACGACGTCTTGGCCGTCGAGGTCAGTCCGGTCGGCGCGGTCGGGGCCTGGGTGTCGCCACCGCCGCCACCGCCCGGGCCGTCGAGGCTGATGTCGTCCGCATAGTAGGTGCCCTGGGCGTACCAGCCGTGCACATAGATGGTGGCGCTGGTCTGCGAGGCGCCGGTGGTGAAGGACGTCGTCAGCTGGCTGTACGCCGACGGGGACGAAGTCCACGTCGAGGAGCCGCCGTTGACACCGAGGTAGACGTAACTGCCGCGCACCCAGCCGCTGAGCGAGTAGGCCGTGTTCGGTTGCACGGCTACCGTCTGGGTGCACTGTGCGGTGTCGCTCGAACTCACCGCGCCCGCAAGGGCTTTGGAACCGCCGTGCACCGGAGAGGAGACCACCGAGCCGAGGTTTCCGGTGCAGGACCAGGGGGAGAGACTGCCCGACTCGAAGCCGGGGTTGGTCAGGACGTTGGCCGCCTGGGCCGTGCCGGGCAGCGCGATCGCCCCGGCCATGGCCAGGGCGGCGGTACCGAGCAGGGCGAGGAGCCGATGTCTGGAACGTCTGAGTGTGTCGCGCACGCGATCTCCCTGAAGTAATGGGGGTGTTCGGGAGTGCAAGAGGGTGCGCAACCAAGTTGGTATGGACCAATCGCGGTGTCAAGACGTGCCACCATGATTGGCCCATACCGGTATGAAGTTGTGGTCCAGGCCAGCGAGTTACGCGCGGGCGGCTGCCCGGCTGCCCGTCTCGGAGGTCTGCGGTGCCGTCTCCACCTCGTCCTGCGCGGGTGCCGGCGCGGCCGGGAGCAGGGGCTCCGACTCCTCCGCGCGCTGGTGCGGGAGCGACACCGGACGCAGCTGACGCGGGCCGGACACCACCGCGTAGTCCGCGCCCAGGAACGGCGGCTCCATCGTGCCCGGGTCCTCGCCGAGCGCCAACTGCACTGCCGCCCAAGGGGCGTTGACCCCGCACAGCGACAGCTGGTGCAGGCCGCCCGCGGGGCGGGTGTTGACGTCCATCAGCACGGGCTGGTCGCCGAACATGCGGAACTGGATGTTGGACAGGTAGTGCAGCCCGAAGCCCTCCGCGATCCGGCGGGCCGGCTCCAGCCACTGCTCGTGCAGGGTGAAACCGCGACGGCGGCCGTTCTTCGTGCGGCCCACGGCGAGCCGGACCAGGTTGTCGGGACCGGTCAGACAGTCCACCGACACCTCCGGCTCCTCAAGCCTCGGCATGACCAGCCAGTCGACCTGCTCGTCGGCCTGCTCCAGCGCCTCGACGACCATGTCGAGCGGGACGTAGGGGCTCGGGAAGCCGTTGAGGTGCATGAGCGAGAAGGGGGCGCGCGTGATCACGCGGAAGCCCACCCCGCCCGCACCGGACGCCGGCTTGAAGCACGCCTTGTGGCCTGCGGCCTCCAACTCCTCGACGGCGGCGACGAGTTGGGGCGCCGTGCGGACCCGCCACCACGGCGGTACGGGCACGCCGATCGCCTGGACGGCCTCGTACGCGATCACCTTGTCGTGGAAGACGGCGACGGCCTCGGGGGTCGGCGCCAGCAGCGCCGTGCCCACCGCCTCGAAGTCCGCGCGGTGCGCCACGATCTCCGACTGGTGCAGCCGGGGCACGAACACGTCGATGCCGCGACGGGCGCACTGGTCGAGCGCGAACTCGACGTACGCGGCCGGGGACAGGCCCTCGGGCTCCAGGTCGGCGGTGTCGGCGGCGGCCAGTACGGGGGAGTCCGCGTCGCCGTGCGTGGCATGGATCTCGACGGCCCTGTCGCTGGGATTTCTCCGCAGCTGATCCATGAAGAACACGTTCTCCGCGTACGTGCGGTTGAGCCAGACGCGTACGCGAGAGACCATGCAGGGCCGTCCTTTCGGGTTCGCGGGCACGGCGGAGCAGGGCCGTGCCCGGCCAGGGTGGTTGGAGGTACACCAAACCGCCCTCGGCGAAGGGGCGTTCGTAGCGGTGGTGTTGGGGCGATCATACGGCTTTCAAAGGGTGCCGCGTGCAACACCCGTGTTACGGATTCCCCGATGGTGCCCACCCGGCATGTGAACTCCCGCCGTCGCCCCGCCCTGACCGCCGCGTATGCCCCGGCCGTCTTGTCGCGGAACGGCGGCGTGTGATCTCGTGGACTTATTCGTGTGTACGGAGGGGGCGAGGGTGGAGTCGACGGCCGGCGGTGCCGGACAGCTGCTGGCCATCAGCGACCTGCACATCGGGTACGCCGAGAACCGCGCCCTGGTCGAGGACATGCGGCCCGTCACGGACGACGACTGGCTGATCGTGGCCGGTGACATCGCCGAGACCGTGGCCGACATCCGCTGGGTCCTCGAACTCCTCGCCGGCCGCTTCCGCAAGGTCCTCTGGGCCCCCGGCAACCACGAACTGTGGACCCACCCCAAGGACTCCGTCACCCTGCGCGGCGTCGCCCGCTACGAGCACCTCGTCGCCCTGTGCCGACAGCTGGGCGTCGTCACACCCGAGGACCCCTACCCCGTCTGGGAGGGCCCCGGCGGCCCGGTCGTCGTGGCCCCGCTGTTCCTGCTCTACGACTACTCGTTCCTGCCGGCCGGCTGCGCCACCAAGGCCGAGGGACTGACGTACGCGCACGGCACCGGCGTCGTCTGCAACGACGAGTTCCTGCTGCACCCCGACCCCTACCCCAGCCGCGAGGCCTGGTGCCGGGCCCGCGTCGCCGAGACCGAGCGTCGGCTCACCGAGATCCCCGACACCCTGCCCACGGTCCTGATCAACCACTACCCCCTGGACCGCCACCCCACCGAGGTCCTGTGGTACCCCGAGTTCGCCATGTGGTGCGGCACCACCCTGACCGCCGACTGGCACCGCAGATTCCGCGTGGACACCATGGTCTACGGCCATCTCCACATCCCGCGGACCACCCACCACGAGGGGGTCCGCTTCGAAGAGGTGTCCGTGGGATATCCCCGCGAGTGGCAGAAGCGTCCGGATCCCCCGGGCCGACTGCGCCGCATCCTGCCGATGGAGGTCGGAACCGGTGATCGAGGAACTGCTTCCGGACTCCGTGGTGACCGTGGAGACACACGGTGACGAGGGGCTCCAGGACGCCCCGCTGTACCCCGAGGAAGAGGCCCGCGTGGCCCGCGCGGTGCCCAAGCGCCGCCGCGAGTTCGCCGCCGTACGGGCCTGTGCCCGGCGCGCGATGGAGAAGCTCGGCGTGCCCCCGCAGCCGATCCTGCCCGGCGCCCACGGAGCGCCGGGCTGGCCCGCCGGCGTCATCGGCAGCATGACCCACTGCGACGGCTACTGCGCCGCCGCGCTGGCCCGCGCCGACGACCTCGCCTCGCTCGGCATCGACGCCGAACCGCACGCCCCGCTCCCGGACGGCATCCTCGGCTCCGTCTCCCTCCCCGCCGAACAGGAGCGCCTGGCACGCCTGGGCGCGGAGCGGCCCGGCGTGCACTGGGACCGGCTCCTGTTCAGCGCCAAGGAGTCCGTCTACAAAGCCTGGTTCCCCCTCACCGGCAAGTGGCTCGACTTCTCCGAGGCCGACATCGAGGTGTTCACGGACCCCGGCGAGGAAGCACGCGGCAGCCTCCGAGCCCTGCTCCTCGTGCCCGGCCCGGTGGTCGACGGCGAACGCCTCAACGTCTTCGAGGGCCGCTGGACCGTCGGCCGCGGACTGGTCGCCACGGCCGTCACGGTCCCGCATCCGGTCACGGCCCCGCGTCCGTGAACCGCGCTTGATCTCCTGGCCTTCGACACCCCGCTCACCCCTCCGGACCCCAGCTCTGCAACAGCCGGAAGAACGCCTCCTCGTTGCCCGCGAGCCCGGCGTCCGTCAACGCCTGGTCCGCCTCGGCCAGTACCGAGGGCGGGACAAGCACGGGGCGAGGGGCGCCCGGCGGGCCGTCGAAGGCTGCTCGGACCGTGTGCAGCAGCCGTAGATAGGCCTGAACGGCGGCGCGCTCGCGGTCGGTCATCACTGCGGTCTGCATAGGACGGCTCTCCCCTGGTCGGCGTCATGCGCCCCCGCACGGCGGTGGCACGACTCCAGCTTGCCGGGTGCCACTGACAATGCCGCTGTGGCGGGCGTCGGTTCGCCCGCTTAGCGGAGGCGAAACGTCACCGAAATCCCCGGTGGGACAGCGGCCCTACGCTGGGGGGAAGGGCTTTCGGCCGTCCGTGGGCGGCCAGGTGAACGGGAGGCGAGTGCGTGGAGGACGTCCCGGCACGGCGCCCGGCGCGCGCCGCACGACTGCGCTCGGTGGGTGCCGGAGAACTCGAGTTGCAGTACCGCGTCGTGCACGGATACCGCCGTGCCTTCCGCATGGCCGGCAAGGGCCCGGCGCTGGTCCTCATCCACGGCATCGGCGACTCCTCCGCGACCTGGACCGACCTGATCCCCGAACTCGCCCGCACCCACACGGTGATCGCGCCCGACCTCCTCGGCCACGGCGCCTCCGACAAACCGCGGGCCGACTACTCGGTCGCCGCCTACGCGAACGGTGTGCGCGATCTGCTCACCACGCTCGGCATCGAGTCCGCGACCCTGCTCGGGCACTCGCTGGGCGGGGGAGTGGCGATGCAGTTCGCCTACCAGTTCCCCGAGCGCACCGAACGCCTCGTCCTCGTCAGCGCGGGCGGTGTGGGCCGCGAGGTCAATCCGGTGCTACGGCTCGTCTCGCTCCCCGGTTCCCATCTCGCCCTGTCCGCACTGCGGTTGCCCGGCATGCGTCTCCAAGTCGGCCTCGCCGTGGGGCTGATGAGGCTCCTCGACACCGACCTCGGCCGGGACGCCCCCGAACTCCTCACCCTCGTCGACGCGTTGCCCGACGAGACCGCCCGCAACGCCTTCATCCGCACCCTGCGCGCGGTCGTCGACTGGCGCGGCCAGGTGGTGACCATGCTCGACCGCTGCTATCTGACCGAGGGCATGCCGACCATGCTGCTGTGGGGCGACCGGGACAGCGTGGTGCCGGTACGGCACGCGTACGGCGCCCACGAGGCCATGCCCGGCAGCCGGCTGGAGATCTTCGAGGGCGCGGGGCACTTCCCGTTCCACACGGACCCGGGCCGATTCCTCACCCTGGTCAATGAGTTCACCGGCACCACCACCCCCGCCCACTGGAGCCGCGAGCACTGGCGCGACCTGCTGTGCGAGGGCCGCCCCGGCGTCACGGCCCAGGGCGGCGCGATGGAGCGGGACCTGAGGGAGGCGAGCGAACGCAGCGCGACCTAGCCGGGCCGACTGCATGGTGTCGCGACCTGGACGGGCAGGCCGCATGGTCTACGGAACACGTGACGAGCCGTCAATTCCTAGCTCCACGGCCCCGGATACCCCAGCGCCGCCTCGATCCGCCCCGCCAGATGGTCGTGCTGCGCGGGTCCCTTGAGCGACGAACCGGCCAGCCACGTACGGCACTTGCTGGCGAGCAGCAGACCGAAGCTCTCCGCCTCCCGCTCGTCGGCGCGCTCGAACCGGCTGCGGGCGGCCACCTTGAGGACGGTCGCGCGCAACGCGGCCTCGTCGACGGTGTCGCCGAGGAGCCGGGCGGCCACCGCGGTGCCCTCCAGGTGCGGGCCGCAGTGCCCGGCCTTCATGTGCCACAGCTCGTGACCCAGGATCACCAACTGGTGGTCGGGCGCGGTGCGTTCCTCGATCACCACGAGATCCTGGTCCGCCATGTCGAGCCACAGTCCGCTCGCCGTGCAGGCCGGGAAGGCGGCCGTACGGAACTGGACCGGGCGGCCCCGGCGGCGGCTCATCGCGTCGCACAGCGCGGCGTACAGGTCGTGCGGGCGTGCGGGTGCGCCGAGGCTCAGCTCCGCGACCAACTCACCGCACAGGCGGCGCATCTGCCGTCCGATGCCCACAGTCCTCCCCCGGATCACGACTCGGGCCGCTTCACGCTCTCCAGGAGCATGTCCAGCCACTCGGCGACCTTGTCGCGGTGCTGGTCGGTGGGCAACTGCGCGGCCCGCCAGGCGATTCCGCGCACTCCGTGGTCCTGGAGCAGCCGCTCCAGCGGGTCCTCCGCGGCCTCGGCCGCCGCCCGCTCACGGTCCGCGAGCTTCTGCAACAGCTCCTGCTCGGTGCGCTGGAGGGCGCCCGCGAGGGCTTCGGGGTCCTCGGCCGTGAGGAATCCGGCGTGCACGCGGAAGAAGCGCTGGAGCGCGTCGCAGTGCTCCATGGTGGGACGCCGGTCGCCGTTGATGAGCGCGCCCGCCTGCTGGCGGGACATGCCCGCGCCGTCGGCGATCTCCTGCTGGGTGTACTTGCGCCCGTTGGGCTTGAGTCTGGTACGGCGCAGCAGGTCGAGGCGTTGCAGGAACCGGGCCTGCACATCGGGCTCGCCCGCGGGACGGCCGCTCAGCAGGGCTCTGACCACGGGCTCCGGGACACCGCAGGCGACGGACAGCCGGCCGATGTGGACGACCTCGGCCTGGGGCACGTCGAGCCGTCCGGCGAGCGCGGTGACGCGGTCGACGGCGGCGGGCAGCAGAGCGGTCGCCGTCGTGCCCGGTACCTCGAAGCCATCCGACACCGACAGATCTCCTATACGTCTACGTCTCTCACAGGCTTCTCACAAACGGGGGCCGTGAACATCCCGGAGAGTAGCGGTTGGTTCGAACCCGCATCCAGGTCTCGCCACAACTGTGGCCAATTTCAGCCGTCAACAAGCATGAAATGCCACGATAGTTGACATGGCTCGCGCCGGGGCACCAGGATCAAGGCGCCGCGAGAAGGCCGCATAGGCAAGAGGGGTGACCTCCCGATGGCGTATCAGGCAGGTGGGCAGCGGTCCGCGCCGCGGCCCGTCCCCGAGAGTCCCGAGGCCCAGGCGTATCTGCTGGACTACGCCACGCTGTTGGAGGCCGTCACTTTCCCCTCCGTCGTCGTGGACCACCGCTGGGACGTGGTGTTGACCAACGGCGCGTTCAAGTCACTTTTCCGGGCGGTCGGCCCGCATCCGACGGCGATGCCCGGCGACAACTTCCTTCGCTTCGTGCTCTTCCACCCCGACGCGAGCACCGTTCTCGGTCAGCACGAGTCGAGTTGGTGCCTGCCGATGCTGGCCCGCTTCGCCGCCGCCGTGGAGAGCCACGGACACGACCACGGCCTTCAGGCGATCCGCCGGGACATCGCCCAGGACCCGATCATGGAGGCCGCCTACCGGCAGGGCCTGCCGCACTGGATCCGCGCGGTCGGCGAGGAGGCGGCCGTGGAGCACGACGGCGCGGTCCGCCCGCTGCTGCACCCCGACCCGCGCTGGGGTGCCACGGATTGTCGTGTCGTCGGCGAGACCCCCAAGACCCTTGAGAACATGGGCTATACGCGTCTGACACTGGTCCTGCGCGAGGCCCGCCGCACACCGCCGGCCAGGTTCCGCAGGGCGGGACGCGGCGCCGGACACCTGAGGGTGGTCCCCGCGGCCGAGTGAGGGCTGGGCCGCGCGTATCCCCCTCAACCGGGCCCGCACATACGTGAGTTCGGCCATCGTTCCGCGACCGCCGACGTCACCGCTCCGCGACGACCAGCACCAACGGCACCCCGTCGCACGGCACCAGCCGCGACCCCCGCGCGCACCCCGCCCGGCCCGCCGCGAGCGCCTCGGCGAAGTCCGGCCCCTTGCTGAGCGAACCGACCAGGTGCCGGGGGTCGGTGGACGCGGCGACCCGGCCGCGCGCGTTCACCAGCCGGGCCGGTCCCGGCAGCCGGTGCAGCATCGGCATCACGGCCGCCTCGAAGTGCCGTAGGTACACGTCCGCCGCCGCCACCCCGGCGAACCGTCCCTCCATCAGGACCGGCGCGGACAGCGTGAGGCTGTACTCGTCCGAGCAGAGGTAGTCGACGTACGGCCCGGCGACCGCCCGCTCCCCGGTGTCGCGGGGCAGCGCGAACCAGTCCCAGTGCGTGTAGTCGGCGTACGCCGAGTGCTCGGGATCGAGGTCGAGCAGCAGCGGCCGTACGCCTCCGTCGGCGGTGGTCTGCCACCACTCCAGCCATGCGGGTACGTCGCTCAGCAGGCCCGGCGTGGCGACGAAGCCGACGCCGGACACCAACTCGTGCCGGGCGAGCCGGAGATGGAGCCCCGGGCGCAGTGCGGCGAGGTCCACGGTCGCCGGGCGGCGGCCCCGTGCGGCCACCTCGGCGAGCAGCGCCGTCGTGTCGGCGCGGGTGCTGGCCACGGCGTCGAACACGGACTCCAGAGCCGAGCGGACCCCGGCGGCGACGGACTGCTCGGGTGCCGTGGCCGGTGTTGCCGTCGCGAGGCTCATGCGTGCCCTCCAGCAGACGGGGAGCGGACGCGGTGGCAGCTACAGGGCCAGACGCTCGGCGATGAGCCGCGCCGTCGATTCCTGCACGCACCGCTCGGCCAACTCCCTGGCCGAATCGTGGGCCCCATCTTGCACGGCCGAGATTACGGAGCGGTGACGGGCTGCGGCTTCTTCACGATATTCGTCGTTCCCGAGCACGAGACACAGCAGTGCGCCGACCTCGGTCTGCAACGCGACCTGTTCGCGGGTGAGTCGGGCGGACTGTGCGGCGGCGGCGAGCTCGACGTGGAAGCGGCCGTACATCCGGCCGCGCGCCGCCGCGCCCTCGGCGTGCGTCAACTCCTCGGCCGTACGCCGGAGTTGGACCAGGTCCTCGGGCTCGGTGCGCTGGGCGGCGAGCCGGGCCGCGGTGCCGGACAGGGCCGCCCAGTGGTCGCCGAGGTCGCGCAGCTCCTCGGTGCTCCAGCCGCGCAGCCGGACCTTCAGCCGCTCCTCGCCCGGGACTTCGGGCAGGGAGACGAAGCTGCCGCCGCCGCGCCCCCGGCGGGTGGTGACCAGGCCCTGCTGGCGCAGCGCCATCAGCGCCTCCCGCAGGGTCACCGTGGACACCCCGAGCTGCCCGGCGAGCTCGCTCTCGCCCGGCAGCTGCTCGCCGTCGGAGAGCAGTCCGAGTTCGATGGCGTCCCCGAGCCTGCTGACGACGGCGTCCACCCGCGCCCGGTTGTCGACCGGGGCGAAGACGGCTTTCCGGGCGCCGCCGTTCATGTGCTGCTGCTGGTTCACGGCCACCACCTTGCACGTTGACTCAAGCTTTACCCTAAAGGGGTCTTGAGATTTGAACTATGACTTCATATGTTTCCGTGCAACGTTACAGAGCACCAGAAAGGTTCCCGCCCATGGAGGGGATTGCGATCCGGCTGCGGGATCTGCGGAAATCGTTCGGGGACACGACCGCCGTGGCCGGGGTCGACCTGGAGATCAGGGACGGCGAGTTCTTCTCGATGCTCGGCCCGTCCGGCTCCGGCAAGACGACCGTGCTCCGCATGATCGCCGGCTTCGAGAGCCCCACCGGGGGCACCGTCGAACTCGCCGGCCAGGACGTCACCGGCCTCGCCCCCTTCGAACGGGACGTCCACACCGTCTTCCAGGACTACGCCCTCTTCCCGCACATGACGGTCGAACAGAACGTCGCCTACGGCCTCAAGGTCCGCGGGATCCCCAAAGCCGAACGCCTCGTCCGCGCCCGAAAAGCCCTTGCGGAGGTGCGACTCGAGGGCTACGGCACCCGCCGCCCCGCCCAGCTCTCCGGCGGCCAGCGGCAACGCGTCGCCCTCGCCCGCGCCCTCGTCGGCCGCCCCCGCGTACTGCTGCTCGACGAACCGCTCGGCGCCCTCGACCTGAAACTGCGCGAGCAGATGCAGGTCGAACTCAAGGCGCTCCAGCGGGAGGTGGGCATCACCTTCGTCTTCGTCACCCACGACCAGGAGGAGGCCCTGACGATGAGCGACCGCATCGCCGTCTTCAACGAGGGCCGCATCGAACAGATCGGCACCCCCGCCGAGGTCTACGAACGCCCCGCGACCCCCTTCGTCGCGTCCTTCGTCGGCACCTCCAACCTGCTGGCGGGCGAGTCCGCCCAGCGGGTCGTCGGCACCCCGGGCACCTACAGCATCCGGCCCGAGAAGATCCGCGTCCTCAAGGACTCCGCCGAACCCGGCGACCCGGACCACGAGAGCCCGGACCACGAGAGCGCCGCCGGCACCGTCGCCGAGGTCGTCTATCTCGGGGACTCGACCCGCTTCCTCGTCGACCTCGACGCCGGCGGCCGGCTCACCGCACTCCAGCAGAACCTGGAGACCTCCGCCGAGGACGTCGCCGCCTACCGCGGCAGCCGGGTGCGACTGCAATGGCACCGGCGCCACACGGTGCACGTGCCCGACCCCCGCTGACCCCGACCC
>NZ_JBLTJC010000308.1:0-12688 GCF_048158785.1 Streptomyces colwelliae
ATCCAGGCCATCCTGGTCATCCCGCGCGGCCTGATGGTGCGTCTGGGCGGGGATCTCGCCGGGCTCGTCGCCCATCAGGCCGCGCGGGATGACCAGGATGGCCTGGATGCCGCCGTAGATGTTGCTCTGGAGCCGGACCGCGATGCCGTGCCGGCGGGCCAGCGCGGACACCACGTACAGGCCGATACGGCCGTCCGCGAGGAGCTTGCTGATGTCGATGCGGTCCGGCTCGGCGAGCAGGGTGTTGATGCGGGCCTGCTCCTGCGCGGGCATGCCCAGGCCGCGGTCCTCGACCTCGACGGCGAGACCGGCGGTCACGCGCTGGGCGCGCATCAGCACCTGGGTCTGCGGCTCGGAGAACGTCGTGGCGTTCTCGACGAGCTCGGCCAGCAGGTGGATGACGTCGGCGACGGCGTGGCCGCGCAGGGTGCCCTCGATCGGGGGGACCAGCTTGACCCGGGAGTAGTGCTCGACCTCGGCGATCGAGGAACGCAGCACCTCGGTCAGCGTCACCGGGCGGGTCCACTGCCGGCGGGACACCGAGCCGCCGAGCACGGCGACGTTCTCCGCGTGGCGGCGGATACGGGTGGCGAGGTGGTCGACGTGGAAGAGGCCCTTGAGCAGCTCCGGGTCCTCGACCTCGTTCTCCAGCTGGTCGAGCATGTTGATCGCGCGGTGCACCAGGGACTGCAGACGCCGGGCGAGGTTGACGAAGACCTCGACGCGCTCCTCGCTGTCCGGCGCGGAGGCCCGGGCGAGCTGAGCGGTCTGCGCGACGACGGTACGGGCCTGCCACAGGCCCACGCCTATCTCGTACGTGAGCCGGCCGAGCGGGTCGGTCTGTGACGGCGGCTGGTGCGTGAACGGCACCTGCTCCACCGGCTCGCCCCGCTCCAACCGCTGGAGCACGTCCTGGAGTTCGGCCTGCCCGGTGGCGACCGTACGGCGCAGCGACGCGTACTGCTGCGAGATCCCCGCGGCCTCGGAACGCCCGAGCCGGACGCCCGCGAACAGGATTCCGGAACCGAGCACGGCGGCGACGGCGAGCACCGTCCAGGTCGTCCCGTCGGCGAAGCCGCTCTGGGTGCGCAGCACGGTCAGGACGACGGCGGCGGCCAGGATCGCCATCGCGGCGGCGGGCAGTACGGCGAGCCGGACCGTGCGCGACCGAGTGGCCGAATCCGACGGTCCGTCCTGGACGGAGGACCGGGCGTGTCTGTTTCGCGCGGAGCTCGATCCAGTCGTTCGATCGGGCTCCGAGGGCACAGCATAGGAGGGGATTTCGGGCATCGGAGTCCTCTCGATCAACCGGGTGGGACACACGGCGCGCAGCGCACATTAACCGTCAAGTCCGGTAAGGAATGCGACAGTTAACGGTCAGCCACCCTACGCCACCATCCTTAATGCGGTGTAATCACGTCACGTCTGACGCCCAACCTGGCCTGCTGAAACGGTTCTCTGGTGGTTCCTATGAAGAGAACGGGGCTTACTTACGCGGCATAGGACCTATTTGCCGCATCCCGCAACGCACCGGAAATCCAGAGTTGGCACGACCGTCGCCTGCGTGAGTCGCAAAGTTCGCCCTGCAAGACGGCGTGCGTGCGGGGGAGTTGGCGTGTACCTGCCCCAACTGTGTGAAGAGGTCGCGGAGTTACCGTGCGCCCGCGGTGGCTGGATTCACGCCCCCGTCCGACGGGCCGATCGCGGGGGTGCGCTGCTCGCCGAGGCCGATGCGCCCGTCCGGTGCGGCGACGCCGGCGGTCACCACATCACCCGCGCGCAGGTAACGAGGGTCGCGGGCCCGGCTCTTGGCGAACGCCTTCCGCTTCACGGCCGGCGACAGCGGCGCGCCGAGCTTCTCGACGGCCTTCGGCGGAGCCTTCAGGGCGGTGCCACCGGGGGTACCGGTCAGCAGCAAGTCGCCGGGTTCCAGGGTCTGGAACCGGGCCGGCAGGGTCGGCGCCCGCGCCGGACGCACGGTCATGTCGGCGAGGGGGCGGTCCTGGCGCAGCTCCCCGTCGACGCTCAACGTCAGCCGCAGATCGGGGAGATGGGCGAAGTCCGCCGGTTCCAGCAGGCACAGGTGCGGCCCGGTCGGTGTGAACGTGGGGTACGACTTGCTCTCGTATTCTCGTAGAACCGCGTATTCGTCAGCCGCACGTCCCGCTCCACCACCACGGTCACCACCGGCAGCAACGCCCCCATGACCAGCCCGAGTTCGCCCTCGTGGTCGAGGAGGTCCACGGGGGACGGCCGCACGATGGCCTCGCGCGGGCGGCTCACCGAGCCGGACGCCTTGCGGAAGAAGCGGAAGAAGGCGGGCGGGACCTCCCCGGTGAACCCCGAATCGCGCGCGTGGCTGCGGTAGTTGACCATCTGGGCGACCACCCCGCAGGGCGTGGTGACCGGCGACAGCGCACCCAGGTCGGTGACGGGCGGGCCCGGTTCGCCCGCCGCCAGGGCCTCGCGGACGGCGCCACGGCCTCATCAGGCCGGCAGGCGTTGCCCAATCTCGGCCGAGGCGTCAACCCGCCCTGTATGTCAGCACTTTCTTCCCCGGCTCTTTCCTTCCGCCGGTGAACCTCGGCGACTCCTTTCACCTCTACGACGTGTAGTGGAGGTTGCCCCGGAGTGAACTGCCGACCGACGGGGACGGAACGAGGAGAAGGACGCCATGGACGACGGTCCCCGTGCCGGCGGTGGTCTCCGGCTGAGGCGGCGCGACGCGCCCTCCCCGGTGGTGCCGCCGGGAACCCGGCCGCCCGCGACCGGGCCCGCGGCGCCCCAGCAGCTGCACCGGGGGATGACGCTGATCGCTGCGATCAGCCTGTTCATCGGCACCCGCGACGCCTGGACGAGGGCGGTGACGTCCCATCCGCCCGTCGCCGCGATCATCTCCGTCTGCTACGCCGGGATACTCGTCGCGGGCGTCCTCGCCCTCACCACGCGCACCCGGCGCGCCCTGACCCGGGTGGACGCCGGCGTCCTGCTGCTCGCCGTCGTGCTGGTGCTGTGCGGCTACTGGCTCAACCACGCCGGCACCGACGAGGGCGTCCTCACCGCACAGGCCGCCCACGAGATCCTGCGGGGACACCCCGTCTACGGGCAGCCCTGGCCGTGGCTGTTCGACCGTTCGTCGGTCGGCATCACCAAGACCATGTCGGGCGGCGCCGACTACACCTACGGCTATCCGCCCCTGACCGCGCTGCTCGCCGCGCCCGTCCACGCCGTGGTCCACTCGACGGCCGCCGCCACGCTCGTCACCACCGGCGCGCTCCTCGGCGGCGCCGTCCTGCTGTGGCGGCTGCTCCCGGCCCCCTGGCGGTCCGGCGCCACCGCCGTGTGCCTCGGCTTCGGCCTCCTGCCCGGCTACGCCTACTCCGGCTACCCCGCCGTCCTCGCCCTGGTGCTGCTCGTCCCGGTCGTGGTCCGCTGGCCGGACACCGGAGCCGGCGGCCGGCTCGGACTGCCCGGAGTGGCGCGGGCGCTCTGCCTCGGCGCGGCCTGCGCCACGCAGCAACTCGCCTGGTTCCTCACGCCGTTCCTCCTCATCGGCCTCTACGCCGTCCGGCGCGGCGACCTCGGCCCCCGGCCCGCCCTCGGCGTGATCGCCCGCTACACCGGCACCGCCGCCCTCACATGGGCCGCGATCAACGCCTACTTCGCCACCCAGGACTTCCACACCTGGCTGCACGGCCTGCTGCTCCCGCTCACCCAGAAGGCGATCCTGCACGGCCAGGGCCTGATGGGGATCTCGTACTACTTCACCGCGGGCAGCAGGCACCTCGACTACTACTCCTACGCCAGCCAACTGCTGCTGCTCGGCCTGCTCGCCGCCACGCTGCTCTTCGTGCGGCGGCTCGGCCCGGCGATCACCGTGCTGCCCTGGCTGAGCTTCTACCTCGCCACCCGGTCCCAGGACGGCTACTTCCTGATGATGACCCCGCTGTGGCTCGCGGCGGCCGCGACCGTCCCGGCCTCCGCGCTCGCTTCGGCCTGGCAGCCCCGCATCCCGCACATCACCGGCCACCGGGCCAAGGCCGTCCTCGCCGTGGGACTCGTCACACCCGCCGTGGTGTGCGCGACGATCGCCGCGGCCGGCGCGCCGCCGCTGCGGATGAACGTCACACCGAGCTTCGCGGAGCGGGCCGGCCACCTGGACATCACCGGTCTCGCGGTCCGGGTCGTCAACATCACCGGCACCCGGCTCACCCCCCACTTCGCCAGCCGCCTCGGACAGGGCGCCTCCGACTGGTGGACCGCCTCCGGCGGCCCGGCGACCCTCGCCCCGCACGCCTCCGCGACCTACGTCGTGAAGCCGCCCGGCGGTGTCCGGCGGGTGCCCGGCGGGTCGCATCCCCGCTTCTACCTCATCGCCGTGACCGGTACCCCGATGGCCATCACCAGTGCACGGATTCCGATCAGTTGACCGAGTTTGACGTAAAAGGATATCCCGTAAATGAGAAAGGCCCTACAGGGTTCTCATCTGAGATTGTTATATTGCGCAACCACGCAAGCGAGACGGGAACCCCGCCTCACTCGACCCGACACGGCCGCGCGCCCCTGGCCGCAGCACCGAACGGCCTGAACGGCCCGACCGTACGTGGGAGTGCCAGATGACCGACCTCGGGGACGGCCCCGTGGGACATGCCACGCGCAGCCGCACACGAGGGGTGCCCAGGCCGCGTGCGGGTGAGGCCGACGAACCGCTGCCCACCGGCGGCCGGGCCGCCGCCCGCGCCGCGGCCCGGCAGGCGCCGCGCGGCGGATCCCGCGCACGCGGCCGCACCGCCTCGCGCCGCCGCGCCAAGGAGACCCCCCGCGCCAAGCGGGTGCTGAAGATCAGCGCGATATCCCTGTCGGTGCTGATCATGGCGACCGCGGGTGGCGGCTGGTGGTTCTACGAGCACCTGAACGGCAACATCAACAGCGTCGCGATCGACGACGGCGCGGGCGGCGAGGAGAAGGCCGACGCCTTCGGCCGTACGCCGATCAACCTCCTGGTGATGGGCAGCGACGCCCGCAGCAGCGCGACCGACTGCAAGCTCGGCGGCGGCTGCTCGTCGACCGGTGTGCAGTCCGGGAACGGCAACGCGGACGTGGAGATGGTGGTACACATCTCGGCCGACCGCTCGAACGCCACCGTGATGAGCATCCCGCGCGACACCATGACCCAGGTCCCCGCCTGCAAGGACCCGGACAGCAGCCAGTCGACGGCCGGTTACTACGGCCAGATCAACAGCGCGCTTCAGTACGGCCAGGAGTGCCAGGTCAAGACCGTGCACGCGCTCACCGGCATCACCATCGACCACTTCGTGCAGATGGACTTCTCCGGCGTGGTGAAGATGTCCGACGCGGTCGGCGGTGTCTCGGTCTGCGTCGACGCCGACGTCTACGACACCTACTCGCACCTGAAGCTCTCCAAGGGCACCCACACGCTCAAGGGCAACGCGGCGCTCGAGTTCGTCCGCTCCCGGCACGGCTTCGGCGACGGCAGCGACCTGGGCCGTACCGTCTCCCAGCACCTGTTCCTCAGCGCGATGATCCGCAAGTTCAAGAGCGCCGGCACGCTCACCGACCCCACGGCGGTCTACAACCTGGCCGACGCCGCCACCAAGGCACTCACCGTGGACACCGGCCTCGGCACCGTCAAGAAGCTCATCGGGCTCGCCGCGGACCTGGACAAGGTCCCCACGAAACGCATGACGTTCACCACGATGCAGACCGGCGCCGATCCGAACAACGCCGACCGGGTCGTGCCCGCCACCGCGGCGAAGAGCCTGTTCGCGACGATCGCCAACGACCAGTCGCTGACCACGTCCTCCGGCAAGAAGTCCTCGGCGGCGACCGCGACCGCCACGGCGGCGGCCGTACCCGCCGCGCAGATCGCCGTGACGGTGGAGAACGGCACCAGCATCAGCGGGCGCGCCTCCACGGTCGCGACCTCCCTGATAGACGGCGGCTTCAGCTCCGACACCACGACCGGCAACGCCGGCGTCAGCGCGACCACGACCACACTCACCTACGGCTCAGGACAGAAGGCCGAGGCCCAGACGGTGGCGAGCGCGATCGGCCTCGCCTCCTCGCACCTCAAGCAGGGCACCGGCACCGGTCTGACCCTGGTGATCGGCACGGACTGGCCCAGCGGTACGACCTACCCCGGCGCCACCTCGTCCCCGGCCCCCGCCGACACCAAGGCGGCCACCTCCAATGCCCAGGCCTCGACCGCCGACGAGTCGAAGTCCTGCGCCAAGGTCAGCACCTACAAGACGGTCAGCCTGAACGGCGTCCCGATGACCCCGACCCAGGCGTACCGGCTGGCGACGAACAAGAAGGACTCGGCGTCCTGACGGGCGCTAAACGACGACGCTCTCGGCGGTCCAGGTGATGTGCGGGGGATCCACCCGCGCGCACAGCGGGCCGCCGTTCGCGTCGGTCAGACCGAGCCGGCCGACCAGCAGACCGTCGGACGCGGCGGCGGCCAGGACGTCGTCGGGCACGGAGTCGAGCATGAGCTTGGCGCGCCGGAACATGGTGAAGAGCCCGGCCTCGTCGACCGTCCCCCACGACAGATAGACGAACCGCAGGCCCATCCGGTGCTGCACATAGGGGCCCTTGACCACGATGCCGTCCGGCGTGGCCTCCGCCGTGCACTCCAGCGTCCAGGTCGCGGACGCGGCGTCCCCCGGCTGCGGGTCGAGGAGTTCAGCCGGCCGGTCCCGGCGCTGCACGGCGACGTGGACGTCGTCGTACGTGGAGACGGGCTTGTCGGCGGGGGCGGGGAAGGTGCGGCCAGGCAGATCGACGGCGTCGATACGAATGTGCATACGGGCCATCATGCAGGGTCCGCTCCCCGCACCCTCAGTCGATCAAGGGGAAGTGACAGGCGGTGTGGCGCCCGGATGCGGTCATCGTCAGCCGGGGCCGCTCCACGGCACAGCGCTCACGCGCGTAGGGGCAGCGGGTGCGGAACGGGCACCCGCTCGGCTTGTCCACCGGGTTGGGCACCTCGCCGGTGAGCACGATGCGTTCCCGGGGGACCTCATCGGTGAGCGTGCCGTCGTCGATGTCCGGTACGGCCGACAGCAGTGCCTGCGTGTAGGGATGCGCGGGCTCCTTGTACAGGGCCTCGGTCTCGGCGAGTTCGACGATCTCCCCGAGGTACATGACCGCGATCCGGTCCGACACATGACGGACCACACCGAGGTCGTGCGCGATGAAGACGTAGGTGAGCGCGAACTCCTCCTGTAGATCGGCGAACAGGTTCAACACCTGTGCCTGGATCGACACGTCCAGCGCGGACACCGGTTCATCGGCGACGATCAGCTTCGGGTTCGTCGCCAACGCCCGCGCGATACCGATGCGTTGACGCTGCCCACCGGAGAACTCGTGCGGATAGCGGTCCAGATGGGCCGCCGCCAGCCCTACGACGTCGAAGAGCTCGGCGACCCGACGGCGCACGGCGGCTCCGTCGCCGTAACGGTGCACGAGCAGCGGCTCCGCCACGATGTCCCCGGCGCGACGGCGGGGGTTGAGCGAGGCCTGCGGGTCCTGGAACACCAGCTGCATGCCGGGCCGTACTGGACGCAGCCGCCGGGTGGAGAGCGTGCTGATGTCCTGGCCGTCGAACTCGACCCGGCCGCCGGTGAGTTCGGTGAGCCGGACCAGACAGCGGCCCAGCGTGGACTTGCCGCAGCCCGACTCGCCGACGATGCCGAGCGTCTCACCGGCGCGCACCTCCAACGACACACCGTCCACGGCCCGCAGCACCTTGCGGCGGGGGGACAGCCCGTCCGCGCGCAGGGGGTAGTGCTTGGTGACGTCCGTGGCGCGCAGCAGCACCTCTGTCGATGTGGTCAGCGCGCTCATGGTGTCGCCTCTCGTTCCATGTCCGGTACGTCCGTCGCCGCCGCGCGCGAGGTCAGGCGCAGCGAGGCGCGGTCGTCGTCGGGCAGCCAGCAGGCGTCGCGGTGCGCGCCGTCACCGGAGTCCGTCGTCAACTGGGGCCGCTCCTCGCACCGTTCGTGCCGCAGCCGGCACCGGGGCGCGAACGCGCACCCCTCCGGCAGACTCCCCGGCGCCACCGGCATCCCCGCGATGGTGGGCAGCCGCCGCAGCCGGGGTCCGCCCACCCGGGGCACCGAGTCGAGCAGCCCCCACGTGTACGGATGCCGCGGTCCGTGGAACACCGCCCGGCGCGGACCCTCCTCGGCCGCCCGGCCGCCGTACATCACCAGGACCCGGTCGGCGATCTGAGAGATGACGCCCATGTCGTGCGTGATGAGGACGACAGCCGAGCCCTGGGTGTTCAACTCCCGCATCAGATCGAGTATTTGGGCCTGGACCGTCACGTCCAGGGCCGTGGTCGGCTCGTCGGCGATCAGCAGCGCGGGGCCACAGGAGAGGGCCATCGCGATGACCGCGCGCTGGCGCATGCCGCCGGAGAACTCGTGCGGGTAGGCGTCGGCGCGGGAGGCCGCGTCGGGGATGCCCACGTCGGAGAGCAGGCTGACGGCACGCGCGTGGGCCTCTTTGCGGGACACCTTCTCGTGCGCCCGGATCTGCTCGGCGATCTGCCAGCCCACGGTGTACACGGGGGTGAGCGCGGTCATCGGATCCTGGAAGACCATGGCGATCTCCCGGCCCCGTACCGCCCGCATCTCCTTGTCGGGGAGAGTGAGCAAGTCGCGCCCACGGAAGCGGACTTCGCCCTCGACGGTCACGTTCGGGCTGGTCAGCAGGCGCAGTACGGCGAGCATCGAGACGCTCTTGCCGGAGCCCGACTCGCCCACCACGCCCAGGATTTCGCCGGGGGACACGGAGAAGGACAAGCCGTCGACGACGGTGACAGTGCCTCGGCGGGTGCGGAAGGACACCCTCAAGTCGCGTACGTCCAGCAGGGGTTGGTCAGGCATGGCGGGCCCTCGGGTCGAGTCGGGCGTACAGGATGTCCACCAGAGCGTTGGCGAGGACCACGAAGAACGCCGCGTACAGGACGGTCCCCATGATCACGGGCAGGTCCAGGTTCTGGAGGGCGTCGAAGGTGAGCTTGCCGATGCCGGGGAGGCCGAAGACGACCTCGGTGAGCAGCGCGGCCCCGCCCACGAGCGCGCCGAAGTCCAGGCCGAACAGCGACACGATCGGGATCAGCGAACAGCGCAGGGCGTGCCGGATCAGGATGCGCCGCTCGGAGAGGCCCTTGGCGCGCGCGGTGCGGACGTAGTCCTCGCTCAGCGCGGTGACGACCTCGCCGCGCAGCAGCCGGGCGTAGATCCCGGCGTACAGCAGCGCGAGGGTCAGCCAGGGGAAGAGGAGGTGCAGGGCCCACTGGCCGGGGCCGTGGCTCAGGTCGACGTAGCCCGGTGGCGGTACCCAGGAGAAGACCGAACTGTGCAGCTGCTTCTGGGTGATGAGGTTGACGACCTCGCCGAGCCAGTAGGCCGGCAGTGAGACCCCGACCACGCCGACGAGCATGATCAGCGGGTCGGCCGCCTTGCCGCGCAGGGCCGCGGCGGCGGTGCCCATGACGATGCCGGCCGTCATCCAGATGAGCGCGGCGCCGATGACGAGGGAGAGGGTCACCGGGGTGGCCTGCACGATCTGCGGGATGACGCGGGAGCCGCGGTTGACGAACGATTCCAGGTCACGATCGATGAGAAGGTGCCGCATCATCAGCAAGTAGCGGATGGGCATGGGACGGTCGAGGCCGAAGGAGTGCCGGACCTGGGCGAGCGTGGCCGGGTCGGCGTTGCGGCCCGCGATGCGTGCGGCCGGGTCGACTCCGGGGGTGGCGAAGAAGATCAGGAAGACCAGCACACTGATCGCGAACATCACCAGCAGGGCGGACGCGAAGCGCTTGACGATGAACCGGAGCATCAGAGTCACACCCCTCCGCGCAGCCGGGCGCCCGGGTCGAGCGCGTCGCGCACTCCGTCGCCGAGGACGTTGAGGGCCCCCGTGGTCAGCGCGATCAGCAGGCCGGGAGCGATCGTCACGGCGGGCCGGGTGTAGAGCAGCCCGAGTCCGTCCTCGATGATCGTGCCCCAACTGGCGTCCGGCGGCTGGACACCGACGGAGAGGAAAGACAGCGCCGACTCGGTGAGCATCGCGAGCGCGGTCATCAGCGGGACGAACACGATCGCCGTGGGCAGCACGTTCGGCAGCACCTCGCGGCGCAGGATGCGCACGGTCGGTGCCCCGGAGCCGATGGCCGCCTGGATGTACTCCTTGTTGCGCAGCACCAGCACGTGACCGCGCAACGGCCTCGCGATGTACGGCACATAGATCGCCGCGATGATCGCGACGGGCAGCCAGAGACTTCCCGCCTCGACGGTGAGCGGCCCGAGGTGCAGCCCGTCGGTGAGGAGGACGACCGAGAGGCAGATCGCCAGCAGGTACACCGGGAACGCCCAAATGACGTCCAGGACGCGGGAGATGACGGCGTCCACGGCGCCGCCCGCATAGCCGGCGACGACTCCGACGACCGTACCGAGGGCGCAGGTGAGCAGCGCCGCCGTGAACCCGATGAACAGGCTCGTGCGGCCGCCGTAGAGCAGGCGGGCCATGACGTCGCGGCCCTGGTTGTCGGCGCCGAGGAAGTAGTGGGCGGGGTCCCAGGTCGGGCCGATCGGGGTGACGCCGAGGCCGAGGCCGGTGCTGCTCGGGGTGAGCACCGGCACGGTCTTCCCGTCTACGACCGTGGTGCCCGAGACATGGGACTGGAAGGGGTCGGTGTGCGCGATGTGGTTCGCGTACAGCGGTGCGCACAGGGTCGCCAGGACGACGAGGAAGAGGACGACGGCCGCGGCCAGCGCCGACCTGTTGCGCAACAGGTCGGCGCCGGCCGTCCGCCAGGGGCCCGGCGAACGCCGGGCCTCCGCGGTGGCCAACTCGGTGGTGGCGGTGCTCACTTGACCCACGTCTGGCCGACGAGCATGTAGAACTGCTTGCTGAACTGGTAGTTGCCCAGCCGCTTCGACGTGAAGTCGATGATCTTCGGGTTGATCAGCGGGACGACCGGGGACTGCTGCATGATCGACTGGTCGATCGCGCCCCACTGCTTGTTCGCCGCCGTCGGGTCGGTCTGCGCCGTCTTCAGCGCGCTCTGCATCTTCGCGTCGACGCTCTTGTCGCAGAAGCCCGAGATGTTGATGCTGGAGTCGCTGCCGGGGTGGAACGCGGCGCAGGAGAACAGCACGTTGAGGAAGTCCGAGGCCGCCGGATAGTCCTGGTACCAGGACGTCAGGGCGAGTTGGACCTTGTTCTTCGTGTTCTGGATGTAGGTGAACTGGATGTTCGCCGACAGTGGCTTGAGCGTCGCCTTGTAGCCGAGCTGGGTGAGCAGGCTCTGGAGGTACTGCCCGATCGACTTGTTCACGTCGTCGTCCTGCACGACGATGCCGACCTCCTGCCCCGCCGTACCGGACTGCTTCACCAGCGCCTTGGCCTTGGCGAGGTCGGCGGCCGTCCAGGTCTTGCCGCCGCCCTTGGTGTAGTCGCACGAGTCGGCGTGCCCGGGGAAGCCCGGCGGGAGGATCGTGCACGCGGGGGAGGCGAGGTTGGTGCCGCCGTAGAGCCGCACCACGGCCGACCGGTCCACGGCGTAGTTGATGGCCTGCCGCGCCAACTTGTTGTTGAACGGCGCCATGTTGACGTTCAGCGTCGCGTACCAGAACGCGGTCAGCGGGTTCACGTGCGCCTGTGACGTGTACTTGGTGCCGATCTCGTTGAGGCGGTCGGCGGGCGGCGGGTCGTACATCCAGTCCGCCTGGCCGTTCTCGACGGCGGTCACCTCGGACTCGACGGTCTGCCCGAAGGTGTAGTCGATCTGGTCCGGGTAGCCCTGCGGCTCGGCCTCCCGCGACCACTCCTTGAAGTGCGGGTTGCGCACCAGCTTCAGCTCACGGTTCGGGTCGTACGAGGCCGCCATGTACGGGCCGGTCGTCGGCAGCGGCTTGGTGCCCGCGTCCTTCGTCGGCGAGTCCTTCGGCACGATGCTGGCGTGCGGGACGGCCAGCTTGTACGGGAACTCCGAGTCCGGCGCCGTCAGGTTGACTGTGACCGTGTTCGCCTTCGCGTCGCCGGTCACACCGCCCTTGAGCGTGCAGGACGCGGGCGTCTTCAGGCAGGCGGTGGCGCCGACGATGCCGTTGTAGAACGTCCCGGCGGTGGGGCTGGAGACCTTGAAGATGCGCTGGAAGGACGCCACCACGTCGTCGGTGGTGAGCGCCTTGCCGTTGGAGAAGCTGATGCCTTTGCGGAGCGTGAAGGTGTACGTCTTGCCGCCGTTGGTGACCTTCGGCAGCGCCGCGGCCAGGTCCGGGACGACCTTGAACGACTCCTGGCCGCCGACCTTCTTGAACGACAGCAGCCCGTCGTACATCGACTGGTACAACTGCCAGTACTGGAGTGTGTAGTTGACCTGCGGATCGAGACTGCCCGCGGCCGCGTGGGCGACGAGCTTCAGGGTGCCGCCCTTGTGCTGCGGCAGGAACGCGGAGGTCCCGGACGCCGACGAGGACGTGGACGTGGCCGGGTCGGAGGAGCCGCTGTCGGAGGACGCCCGGCTACGGCGGCTCGCGGTCCTTCGCGCTGCCGGAGTTCGACCCGTTCTGGAAGCGGGTCGAGGAGGCGGGCGTGCTGGTGGCCATGCACTCCTCCGACAGCGGCTACTCGCGCTACTCCAGTG
>NZ_JBLTJC010000309.1:0-12654 GCF_048158785.1 Streptomyces colwelliae
CGCGCACCTGGCCCCGGCAGCACCGGCGTTCGAGGTTCCACAATCCATGAACCGTCTGTGGGACTACCGGGGACACGGGGCCGTGTCGGAAGCGTGGGCTCCGGGCGGTCATGCGGGCTTCGATCCCGCCGTGAGGGTCCGGACCGCTCGGGCGAGGTTGTTCTCCAGCTCCTCGCGGGTGTCTCCGGTGCCGACCACGAACGCGTGCCGGTCGCCCGACCTGCGGACCTCCGGCGGGATCACGCCCGCGGGCACGCTGATGTGCACCTCCGCGACGCCGGGCAGCGAGGCGACGAGCTCGGTGCTGATGCCGTGCAGCGGGACCATGCGGTCGAAGGTGACGTACCGGATGCCGGCGACCCTTCTGCGGGGGCCGGCCGGGAGCGGTTCGAGGCCGAGGACGGCGGCGATCATCTGGGCGAAGACGTCCTCGCCGAGGGCCAGGTCCAGCATGTCGCTGATGCGGTCGCCGCCGGGCCGCCCGTGCGACTCGATGAGCCGGGGTCCGGCGGCGGTCAGCATGACCTCGGTGTGCGAGGGCCCGTAGCGGTAGTCCACGGCGTCCAGCACGGCGGTGACCAGCTCGGCGATCGACTCCTCGGCCGCCGGGGCGAGCGTCACGGGCAGGGTGTGCCCGGTCTCCACGAAGTGCGGGGCGCCCGTGGTCGCCTTCTCGGTGACGGCCAGGACGCGGTGACCCTCGGGCGAGGTGACCGCCTCGACGGAGTACTCGGTGCCGGCCAGGAACTCCTCGACCAGGTGGGGCGTGGTGAACTCCGCCGAGCCGGTCACGAAGGCCTCGGCCTCCGCGCGGTCCGCCAGGTACCGCACGCCCGAACTGCCCGTGCCGTCCACCGGCTTGACCACACACGGGAAGCCGATCCGTTCGGTCGCGGGCAGGATCTGCTCCCTGCCGGTGCACAGGGCGTGGGCGACCGGCGCCCCGGCCCGGTCGCCGACCACGGCCCGCAGCCGCGCCTTGTCCTTGAAGGCGGCCAGCGCACCGGGAGGGTTGCCGGGCCAGCCGAGCCGCTCGTTGACCACCGCGGCCGCCGCGCAGCCGAGTTCACCGAAGCCGAAACAGCTGACGGGCGCGGGCAGGTCCAACTCCCGCAGGAGTTCGACGAGTTCACCGGGATCCTCGATCCAGGCGCTGCGCAGCGGCTCGCCGGGCGCGTTGTCCGGCAGGGGTGCGGTGGGGTCGCCGACGACCACCATCGCGCAGCCGAGCTGCACGGCCGCGTCGATGACCCGGTCCCGGGGATTGAGCAGGACCGCCGTCGGGGTGCGGAGGTCGGTGTCCGGTGCGTCAGCCATGCTGGGCCCGCGCTTTCGGTAGGAGGAGACTGGTCAGCGCCGCGCAGAGGGAGAGGGCGACGAGCACCAGCCAGATGCCGCTGCCGCCGCTGAGGGACTGGAGCAGATAGCCGCCCATGCTGGAACCGAGCAGGCTGCCGACCGCGCCGACGGCGCTCATCGTGCCGAGGGCGAGTCCGGTACGGAGCGGCGAACTCGCCCTGACCGCCTGCTCGTCCAGGCTGGGCGAGATCAGCATCTCCGCGAAGGTGACCGGCAGGACGAACACGAACAGCGAGAACCAGCCGGTGAGCGGGATGAACACGGCGTAGGCGAGGGCGAAGGCCAGGAAGCCGGCGAGCAGGAGGGTCCGTGCCTCGGCCCGGCGGAACACGTGGCGCAACAGGGTGTACTGACACAGCACCACCAGTGCGCCGTTGACGATGAAGACGACCGAGATCGCGGCCGTGCTCCCGGTCGTCCGCTCGGCGGTGATGGGCATGACGACGTTGAGCTGGCTGTAGATCGCCCAGTACGCGACGCCGAGCAGACACAGCGGCAGCCACTGCCACAGCCCCCAGCCGGCACCGGCCGCGCGGGCCGCCGTGTCCTTCCCCGGGGTCCGCGGTCCTGGCGATGCCCGCCGCACCGGGCGCACGGTCAGCCGTATGCCGAGCAGCAGGTGGGAGAGCACGCAGGCGCCCAGGATCCAGCCGAAGCCCAGCGGGTACACGAGCGCGCCCAGCGCGGGCCCGGCCACCACACCGATGTTCACGAAGGTCGAACGCAGCGCGAGCATCTCGCGGGGTTCGACGCCGTCCTCGCCGACCAGCAGGGTCTTGACGGACAGGCCGAGCAGCGAGCCGCCGACGCCGATCGCCGCGATGCCGGCGACGAGCGGCACGAGCCGGGTACCGTCGGGGCCGCCCACGCCGAGACCGACGCCCAGCAGCAGATATCCCCCGATACGCAGGGTGAAGCCCGCCGTCAGCACCGACCGGGTGCCGAACCTGTCCACGATCAGCCCGGACACCAGCGAGAAACCCTGGCCGCAGAAGGCGAGCAGTCCGACGAGGAATCCGGTTCGGGCGGCCGGTACGCCCTGTGCGGTGAACTCCAGCGCCAGCAGCGGCAGGAACATGAACGTCGTCAGGCCGGTGAGGAGCACGGTCGTGAGCAGGACGCGTCCGGCCGGCGACATCCGGCGCCAGGTGTTCATGACGCCTCGTCCCCCGGGCCGTCGTCGTCCAGGTGCTCCAGGTTGGCCATCAGCCAGGCCTCGGTCTCCAGCAGCCGTTCCTCCACCTGCTCCGCGTCGGCGCCGGCGACGATCACGAAGCACAGGTGCGAGGTGCTGTTCTGGGCCACGGCGCCGGGCGCGAGCCCCTCGTTGACCTGGTACTCCCGCACCCAGGCGAAAGGCGGCCGTTCCGGAGCGCGGACCGGCCGGCCCTGTGGCAGCACGGAGACCGAGCCGTGCACCTCGGCGGGCGGGCCGGCGGGCGGCGTCTCGACGGGAAGTCCGACCGAGTGGCGCAGCCAGGCGGAGTGGAGGTCGACGCCGTAGGTGGCGCGGGTGAGCGCGGGAATGCGGTTGCCGCCGACCCGGGAGGCGATCTCGCAGAGCACCAATTCGTCGTCCGGGGTGTGGAACACCTCCAGGTGGTAGGCGCCGGCCTCCGGTGTGTCGAAGGCCGCCAGCACCCGGTCGAGGAACTCCTCCAGGCGCCGGGCGAGCGGATCACCGGGGCGCAGTTGCACCGAGCCGTTGTTCTCCCCGGAGAAGACCCCGAGGCAGCTGCGGAGATAGCGGGAGGCGGCCACGAACCGGTAGCCGGGGGCCAGCACCGCGTCGACGTGGCACATCCGGCCCTCGACGAACTCCTCGGCCAGCAGGTCGTCCCGCCAGTGCCGGCGGCTGAACGCGGTCAGGTCGTCCTCGTCGCGCAGGACGACGATGTCGCGCGAGCCACCCTGCTTCACCGGTTTGACGACCACCGGGAAGCCGTTCTCCCCGATGAACCCGGTGAGGTCGGTGAACGTCTCCAGGCGGGCGAAGCGCGGGACGCGCACGGCGGCGCCGGCGACCCGCTTCATCACCGCCTTGTCCCGGAAGGACAGGGCGCTCGCCGCCGACTGGCCCGGGATGCCCAGGTCCGCGCGGATCCGGGCGGCGCGCTCCAGGTCGTACTCGTTGTCCGTGACGAGGTGGGTGAACGGCTGCTCGGCGGCGAGCCGGCGGATCGTCAGTTCCGGGTACGGGACGAACTCGCAGTCCGGTACGTACTCGTAGCGTGCGAGGCCCTCGGTGTTCTTCAGCTCGTTGTGGCTGAACACGTGGAGCCGGTCCGCCACTTCGGGAAGCATGGCCGCGTAGTCGTGCTGGGGGCCGTAGTTGATGACGGCGATCCGGCTCATGCGGCGTTCCTCGGGGAGCTCTGGCCGACCGGGACGACCGGCAGATCGTCCCGGACGTCGTACGGCCTGCGGGCCCAGTGCATCGTGGACCAGGGGCCCGTCATCCGGGACAGGTCGGAAATGGTCCGGGGCCGGTACTCGGGGTCCTGGACGAGCGGGCCGTCGGGCGGGAAGACCCGGTCGACATAGCGGTGTCCGGGGTCGGCCGCGAGGAAGACGACGGGGCCGCCGTCCGGCTCCTGCCGGCGGATGTGCCGGGCGACCTGCCATCCGGCGCCCGCGGAGAGCCCGGCGAAGACGCCGGTGGTGGACAGCAGATGACGGCAACCGGCCGCGGAGACATCGAAGTTGATCCAGTGGATGTCGTCGTAGGCGGTGTAGTCGATGTTGGCGAAGCGGATCCCGCTGCCGATCCCGGCGATGATGAAGCCGTCCAGCGGTATGGCCTCGGAGCCGAAGGAGCGGCTGCCGAAGGGCTGGATCCCGGCCACCCGGACGTCGTTGCTCGACGCCCGCAGATAGCGGCTCATCGCGCTGGTCGACGCTCCGGTGCCGACCCCGCCGACCAGCGTGACCCCCGCCGACCCCAACTCCTTGACCAGGGTGTTCGCGACGCTCTCGTAGCCGATGTAGTGGACGTCGTCGTGGTACTGCTGCATCCAGTACGCGTCCGGGTTCTCCTTCAGGTACGTGTGGACCAGCCGGACCCGGGTCTCCTGGTCGTGCTGGAGGCCGTCGTCGCCGGATGAGGGCACCTGGGTGTAGGTGGCCCCGAGGTACTTGAGCTGGGTGCGGATGGCCGCGTCGACCGCCACGGAGGCGAAGATGTGGCACTTCAGGCCGAACTCACGGCAGACCAGCGCGAGCGCGTGCCCGTAGATACCGCTGGAGCTGTCCACGACGGTCTGCCCCGGGCGGACGACCTCACGGTCCAGCAGGTCCCTGACCGCGGCGCGGACCGAGGTGACCTTCATGACCTCGAACCGCAGCACATGGATGCCGTTCCCCAGGTCTATGAGGTCGGGTTCCGCCAGTTTCTCGGCGAATGATCTGTACAACGCGCTCTCCTGCCCTTCTGCTGCCCCCGCGTCGACACCGTGCGGACGACGACCTACGAAGAGGTCTAGGGGAGGCGGGTCCCGGCGCCCTACCGGCCCGGTCCCGGCGCGTTCCCGTTCGGATCCCGGAGTGTTTCGGGACCGGGCCGGGAGGGTTCCCGGAATGGCCCTGCCGAGGATCACCGGCATGACGACATCCGAAGCCGGGGCATCCGGCGCGATACCAGGACCCCGCCTGCCCGAACCCGTGCCGCTCGTCTCCGAGGCCGTGCTGGAACACGCCCGCCGCCATCCGGAGCGCACAGCGGTGATCTGCGGCGATGAGCGAGTCAGCTACGGCGAACTGGCGGCCGGGGCCGCCGCCGTCGCGCGCGCGATCGCCGCGGACGAGAAGTGCGCGGCCTCCCGCAGAATCGGCGTCGTCTCGCACCGGACGGTGGGAGCCGCCGTCCACGCCCTGGGCATCTGGCTGTCCGGACGCTCGTTCGTCTTCCTCGATCCGGCGGCGCCGCACCGCACCGCCGAGCACATCCGGCGCACCGCGGGACTGTCGGTGGTCGTCGACCCGCGCGAGTGGCCGGCCGAGCCCGCGGGGCCCGCCCCGGCCCCGGCCGCGCCGTACCCGCCGGACGCGGAGGCGTACGTCCTGTTCACCTCCGGCAGCAGCGGCCGGCCGAAGGGCGTCTCCGTCTCCCCGCGGAACCTGGCGCACTCCAACGCCGCCCGGCTCGCGCTGTACGACGGCTTCGGCACCCCGGTCTTCCTGCTGCTGTCCCCGTTCCACTTCGACTCCTCGATGGCCGGGCTCTGGGGCACCCTCGCGGCCGGCGGCACCCTCGTCGTCGCCGGCGAGGACGAACGGCGCGTCCCCCAGGCCGTCCTCGGCCTGATCGCACGGCACCGGGTCACCCACACCCTGACCGTCCCCGGCTTCCACACGGAGCTGCTGCACACGCTCCGCGAGGACGAGCGGCACACGGCGGAGGCGGCCTCGCTGCGGCTGGTGACCAGCGCCGGCGAGGCGCTGCCGCAGAGCGTCGTCGACCAGCACTTCGCGCTGCTGCCCGGCGTGGCCCTCAGCAACGAGTACGGCCCCACCGAGTGCACCGTCTGGTCCACCGCCCGGATCTACGAGAAGCCCGGCCCGACCGGCATCGGCTTCCCGATCCCCGGCACCTCGCTGCGCCTGCTCGACGACCGGCTGCGGCCGGTACCGGCCGGCGCGGTGGGGCAGATCGCCGTCTGCGGCCCCGGGGTCGCCCGGGGCTACGTCGGCGACGAACGGCAGACGGCGGCGAAGTTCGTCGACCTGCCCGCCGGGACCACGGCCGGTCCGCCCGTACGCGCCTACCTCACCGGTGATCTCGGCCGCTGGTCGGACGAGGACGGCCTGGAGTTCGTCGGGCGGCTGGACAACGAGGTGAAGATCCGCGGCGTGCGCGTGCACCTGGAGACGCTGGAGGAGGCGCTGACGGCGCACCCCGACGTCCGGGCCGCCGCGGTGGCGTACGACGCGGAGAACGCCGTCTGCCACGCCTTCGTCGTCGCGGAACCCGGCGCCGAACCGGCCGCCGCCTCGATCCGCGGCTTCCTGGAGACGGAACTCGGCACCGCCGTGGTCCCCGACCGGATCGTCTTCACCGCGGCCCTGCCGCGCACCGCCCACGACAAGACCGACCGGGCCGCGCTGCTGGCTTCCACGGCCCCGCCCGCGGAACGGGAACGGGAGCGGGAGCGAGAACGGGAACGGGAACGGACACCGGAGCAGGCCGCCCGGCCGCCGGAGGACGGCGCCCTCGCCGACCACATCGCCCGCGTCTGGGAGAAGGTCCTCGGCGTACCGGTGGCCTCTTCCGAACAGGACACGTTCTTCTCGCTCGGCGGCAACTCACTGACCGTGATCAGACTCTCCCGGGCACTGGGCGAACTGGCCGGCCGCCCGGTCGGGGTCAAGAACGTCTATCGCTGCGGCACGATCCCCCAGCAGGTGGATCTGTTGTCGCGGCTCTGAGCGACGGGGTTCCCATGTCCGCGTACATCAGACCCAGCAGGCCCCTACCCAGCGGCCCCACCCATGCCGATACCCATGCCGATACCCATGCCGATACCGATGCCGATGCCGGCTCCGGCTCCGGCTCCGTGCTCTGCTTCCCGCACGCCGGCGGCTGTGCCTCGTTCTTCCGGTCGTGGCAGCGACTGCTGCCCGCCGCCCGGGTGCACGCCGTGCAGTACCCCGGGCGCGAGGACCGGTTCGCGGAGCCCGCGCCCGAGAGCCTGTCCGCCCTCGCCCGCGCGGTGACGGAGGAGATCCTGACCGGCGACGAGCGGTACTCCCTGCTGTTCGGGCACAGCATGGGCGCGTACGTCGCCTTCGAGGTGGACCGCCTGCTGCGCGAGGCCGGTGTGCCCACGCCCACCCTGGTGCTGTCCTCGGCGGCGTCGCCCGCGCTGCGGCCACCGGTCCCCTACGAGAAGGACGCCGACGTACTGGCGTACCTCGAACGGTACGAACCGCTGAGCGCGGAACTCCGGGAGGACGAGGAGCTGCTCGGGCTCCTCCTGGAGTACGTCAAGGACGATCTCAGGCTCGTGTCCGGGTACCGGGAACACACCGGGAAGCGCACCGGCGCCCGGCTGGTCAGCGTGGTCGGCGAGCACGACATCCCCGAGATCCGGTCGCGGGCCGGGCGGTGGCGGGACCACGCGGAGGGCGAGTTCGTCCAGGTGGTGAAGCCGGGCGGGCACTTCTACCTGCGTTCGGATCCGCCCGTCGGGCTGATCGCCGCCGAACTGGCCTGCGCCGGGAGTCTCGGCTCCCGTTCCACATGGACTTCCTGAGGGGGAATGCAGCATGCCGTACACCCACACGGGCCCGACCGGGCATCCGGGGGATCTACAGGACCTCGCCGAACTGCGCCGCGAGGCCGGCCGGCTCGTCGACGGGCGGACCTACCGGCACGGCAACCCCTTCGAGCTGTGGCGGCGGATGCGCCAGGCCGCTCCCGTGCTGTGGCACGAGCCCGGCGTCTTCCCCGGCTTCTGGTCGCTGACCCGGCACGACGAGATCAAGGAGGTGCTCAGGGACGCCGACGCGTTCAGTTCCTCGTCCGGCATCCTGCTGCGCCCGCTGTCCCAGGGCGAGGACCCCGGCGGCAACCGCACCCTGGCGCTGTCCGACCCACCCCGCCACCGCGTGCTGCGCGGAGCCGTCGCCGGCTGGTTCGCGCCCAGGAACCTGCGGCAGTTGCAGTCCGCCCTGGACGCCTCGGCGCGGCGGATCGTCGAGGCGGCCGTACGAAAGGGCCGGTTCGACTTCGTGACCGAGGTCGCCGCGCAACTGCCGGTGGAGGTCGTCTGCGCGTTCCTCGGCATTCCGGACGAGGACCGGCCGCTGATCATCGAGTGGTCGACGGACGCCTTCTGCGCCGCCACGGCGGAGGAGCGCAGCCTGGCCCACCTGGAGATCCTGGACTACTTCGGCGATCTGGTGGAGCGCCGCCGGGCCGATCCCGGCGAGGACCTGGTCAGCGTGCTGGCCGGGGTGCGCTACGAAGGCGAACCGCTCCCGCTCGACGAGGTGGTGCTCAACTGCGACAACCTGCTGGTGGGCGGCACGGAGAACGTCCGGCTCGCCATGTCGGGCGGGATGCTGGCGCTCCTGGACCACCCGGACCAGTTCGAGCTGCTGCGCCGGGATTTCGACGGGGTGGTGGAGTCCGCGATCGACGAGATCCTGCGCTGGACGTCGAGCGCCACACACATCGTGCGGCGGGCGACCCGGGACGTGGAGCTCGGCGGCGAGCGGATCCGGCGGGGCGATCTCGTCGTGTGCTGGCTGACGGCGGCCAGCCGCGACCCGGCGCATTTCCCCGACCCCGACAGCTTCGACATCCGGCGGTCCCCGAACCGGCATCTGGCGCTGGGCGCGGGCCCGCACTACTGCGTGGGCACCCAGCTGGCACGGCTGGAGATCCGGGCCGTCCTGCGGGAGTTCTTCGCGCGGGTGGACCGAGCGGTACCGGACGGCCCGGCCGGGCGACTGGAGTCGATCGTGGTCAACGGCTTGCGGACCCTTCCCATCCGTTTGACCTCGGCACATGCCGTTCCCGCCGGTACCGGTCCGGGAACGGGGCGGGAAGGGCTGCGGTGAGCATTCCGACTACGCGAAGCAGGGAAGCGCCGGCGCACCTCATCCGGAACACGCCCGTCCTCGCACCCGCACACACACCCACCGGACTCGCAGAAACAAAGGTGCACGGAATGCGCAGCAAACTGGCCGTACTCGCCGGAATCCTCACCATCGCCCTCGCCTCGGGAATCGGAGCCCTCACGCACGAGGTGTCCGCCCCCGCCACCGGCCACTCCGTCCTGGCCAACGGCACCGGCCCGGGCAGCACCGGCTCCTGACCCGGCCGGAGGCGGCCCCGCTCACCGGCGTACGCCGGTCATCCCGGCGTAGAGCTCGTTCGCGCCGAGCCGGTGCGCGGCCGCCTCCCGTACGTCGCCCATGCCGTCGAGGGCCTCGGCCATCCCCTCGACGGCGTGGGCCACCTCGATCCGGTACTCGATGGCCCCGGCATGGAACCGCGCGCTGCGGTGCAGTTCCAGGGCCTGCTCGAACTCGCCTCTCCGGCAGTGCACCCGCCCGAGGATGTTCTGGACGGTCGCCTGCCGGGTCGCGGTCCCCTTGGAGCGGATCAGGTGCAGGGCCCGTTCCGCGTACCCGACCGACTCGCCGGCGGCACCGAGCCACTGGCTCACGTCCGCGGCGAGCGCCAGCGCGTGCGCGTACTCCTCCGGCATCCGCACCTCGTCGCCGAGTTCCAGGGCGCGTTCCACCACGGCGAGCGCGGCCGGGTGCTCCCCGGCGCCGAGCAGTGCCGCCGTCAGATCGGTCAGCGCCGTGATCTCCTCGGCGCGGGCGCCGAGTTCCCGGCTGAGCTGCACCGCGTGCTCGGCGGCCACCACGGCCTCCTGGTACCGGCCGAGCCAGGTGTACACCGTGCTCAGGCTGCACCAGGCGTACGCGCCCTGTCTGCCGTCGGCCATGTCATGACGCCGTTCGACCGCCTGTTCCAGATAGCCCTGCGCCTCGGGGAAATGACCGAGGCAGCTGTGCAGCAGGCCCAGCAGGCTGAGGCAGACCGCCTCGCCGTTGCGGTCCCCGTGGTCCTTCGCAACGCCCAACGCCTCTTCCGCCACCGGGATCCCGTCCCTGAACCGGCCCAGCCGCCACCACGCGGAGCCCAGATTCGACAGGCTCACCCGGAGCAGCCCGGGATTCCCGAGCCCGCGGGCCGCGGCCACCGCGATCGTCGCCGCCTGCCGGTACTCCTCCAGATAGCTGCGCGAGTTGAGATGGAAGACCAGGTTCCGGGACAGGTGCACGGTCTGGTCGAGGAAGCCCAGCCGCTCGGCGCGCGCGACGGCCGAGAGCAGCGCGCCGTGCTCCCGCTCGAAGAACGACTCCGCCTCGGCGACCTGACGGCCCGACGGCGGCTCGGCCAGCGCCGTACCGCGCGCGTCGCCGGTGCTCCCGTGCGCGGCGGCACCGACGGGCACACGCCCCGGATAGAGGATCCCGCACGCCTGGTCCGTCACCGCCAGGTAGTGGTCGAGCAGTCTCCCGAAGGCGGCCCGCTCCTGTCCGGTGTCGGCGCCCTCCTCCTCGCGGAGCCGCTGCGCGAAGCTGCGCACCAGGTCGTGGAAGGTGTACCGGCCGATCTCGTGCTGCTCGACCAGGTGCATGTCCAGCAGATGCTCCAGCACCTCCTCGGCCTCGGGCGCCCCGGTGTCGAGCAGGGCGGCCGCCGATTCGGTGTCGGTCTCGGCGCCCGGGTGCAGCCCGAGCAGCCGGAACGCCTCGCGCTGCCTCGCGTCCAGTCCGTGGTACGACATCCGCAGGGTGGCCTCGACGCTGCGGTCACCGGACTTCAGCTCGTCGAGCCGGCGGGTCTCGTCCCCGAGCCGGCCCACGAGATGGCCCAGGGTCCACAGCGGCCGGTTGCGCAACCGGGCCGTCGCGATCCGCAGGGCGAGCGGCAGGTTCCCGCACAGGGCCGCCAGCTCCGCCGCCGCCTCCGGCTCACCGAGCACCCGCTCCTCGCCCAGCGCGCCGGTGATCAGCGCGAGGCTGTCCGAGGGCGACATCGTCCCGATGGACATCCACTCGGCCCCGTCGAGACCGATCATGCGGGTACGGCTGGTGAGCAGGCCCAGGGAACCCGGGTGCGAGGGCAGCAGCGGGCGGATCTGCGCGGCGTCCGCCGCGTTGTCCAGCACCAGGAGCACCCGACGGTTGGCCAGTGTGGCCCGCCACAGGGCGACCCGGCCGTCGAGGTCGTCGGGGATCCGCTCCCCCGCCACGCCCAGGGTGCGCAGCAGCGTGCCGATCACCGTGCCGGGCCGCACCGGCTGCTCGCCCGGGGTGAATCCGCGCAGGTCGACGAAGAGCTGTCCGTCCGGGTACCGGTCGGCCAGCCGGTGCGCGCCCCGGACGACGAGCGCGGTCTTGCCGCTGCCTCCCATGCCGTCGACGGCCACGATCCGCACGGCCCCGTCCTGCGGCGGCACGGCGTACTCGAGCAGCCGGGTCAGCTCCCGGTCGCGCCCGGCGAAGTCCGTGAGGTCGTGCGGCAGGGTGCACGGGGCCGCCGCCACCTCGGGCTCGGGTTCACCGGCCGCCGCGGGCTTCGCGGTCGCCGCCGGTACGGCCGCGGGTTCCGCCGGCACCACGTCCGGCACGGCCAGTTCGGGGCTGTCCCGGAGAATGGCCTCGTGCAGCCGGGTCAGCTGGGGGCCGGGTTCGATGCCCAGTTCCTCGACGAGCAGTTCTCTGGCCCTGGCGTACTCGGCCAGTGCCTCGGCCTGCCGCCCCGAGCGGTACAGGGCGAGCATCAACTGCCCGCGAAACGATTCTCCCAACGGATGTTCGGCGACGAGCTCGCGCAGATCGCCGATGAGCTCCCGGCTCTCGCCCAGCGTCAGCCGCAGCTCCATCAGCTGCTCGACGGCGGCCAGCCGGCGCTCCTCCAGCACGACGGAGGCCGCGGCGATCACCGACCCGCCGCCTCCGGGCAGCACGGGGCCGCGCCACAGCACGAGGGCGGTGCGCAGCAGCTCGACGGCCTCGGCGGGGTGGCCCGCCTCCAGCGCGTCCCGTGCCTCGCGCAACCGGTCGGAGAACAGGCTCAGGTCGAGTTGCTCCCGGGCGACGTCCACCCGGTATCCCGGACCGTCGGTGACGATCATCGAAGGCCCGTCCGGGATGCGCTGCCGCAGATCGGCGATCGCCTTGCGCACCTGGTGCGCCGCGGTCGCCGGCGGCTCGTCGTCCCACGCGGCCTCCACCAGCCGCGACACCGGCACCATCCGGCACGGGTCGAGCAGCAGGGTGGTCAGCACCCGCGCCTGGATGGGCCCGCCGAGTCGCAGCCGGACCTCTCCGGCCCTGACCTCCAGCGGCCCCAGGATCGCGAATCTCGCCTCCCCACGCACACCGTCGTCCACTCTGCGTCCCCCTCGGCTCCGCTTTCCGCATGATCGTGTGCATGATCATCGAAATCTACGCGTGGTGATTTTAAGCTGTCACCCGTTCACGGAACGTCAAAAAAACAGAAATGATCTCACGCCGGTAACGAGCCGGTGGACCGCGTTACATCCCGGTTTCCGTTACGTCCGGATGGACACGTAATGGTCAAGACTGCCCACCTCGTCGATCGTCACGCTCTTCGCCCAGCCGATCATCGGCGCCATCTCCGACCGAGGGCGACCCGCACCGTTGACGTGGGCTACCGCGAGGAGGAGGTCGTCACTCGCCGCCTGCCGCGCGGTCACACCGAGGCGCGGCGCAGCAGTTGGGCGTCGAGCGCCGCGCGGGCCG
>NZ_JBLTJC010000310.1:0-12461 GCF_048158785.1 Streptomyces colwelliae
CGGCTGCGCTCGGCGCCGCGGTCGACGAGGCCCGCCTTCACGGTCGTACGCAGGCCGGTCAGGCCGATGTTCCGCTCGATCGACATGTCCATCACGAGGCCCCCGAGCGCCGACTGGACCTCGACCGGCAGCCCCGCCGCGTCGCCGGTCACCTCGCACTCGATGCCCGCGGCCCCCAACACGCCCTGCGCACCGGCGAGTTCGAGTCGGAGATCGGCCTCGCGGTAGCCCCGTACGACATCGCGCACCTCCCGTTGGGACTCCCGGGCGATCCGCTGGACCTCGATCATCTGCTCCACCGCCTCGGCCCGCCCCCGCCGGGCCAGCTGCACGGCGAGTTCGCTCTTCAGCGCGATCACCGACAGGTTGCGGCCCATCACGTCGTGCAGGTCGCGCCCGAACCGCAGCCGTTCCTCGGCGACGGCGAGGCGGGCCCGGGTCTCGCGGGCCTCGTCGAGTTCGTAGACGGCGTCGAGGAGCCAGACGGAGAACGCGGCGGTGAAGGCGAGCGCGCCGGCGGTGAAGAGGACGGCCAGCCCGGTACCGAGCGCGGCCGGCGCGGCCACCCCCAGCGGTAGCTGCGCGACCATCGCCCCGACCACCGCACCCGCTACCACCGCGAACACCTGCCGCCGGCCACGCACCCCCAGCGTCAAGGTCCCGGCGCCGAAGCCCAGCACCCCCACGAAGAGCGTGCTCGCCGCGGCCCGCACATGATCGTCACCGGGACCCCGTTCCCGCAGGACGAGCGCGGCGACGGCGACCAGCACGGTCACCGCCCCGAGGAACCACAGCAGCCGTACAGGCTGCGCCCGCCGACCGCGCGTCCAGTCGAGCGCCCGGGACGCGGTCGCGGAACAGATCAGCGCGTGCACGGTCACGACCACCGCCATCCAGCTCGCGGTACCGACCCCCACCTGCGCGAACACCGGCAGCCCGATCGCGGCGACCTCGACCACGGCGAAGAAGTGAAAGGACCACCGGGTATACGCCTCGACCTTCCCGGGC
This sequence comes from Streptomyces colwelliae, assembly GCF_048158785.1. Taxonomy (NCBI): domain Bacteria; kingdom Bacillati; phylum Actinomycetota; class Actinomycetes; order Kitasatosporales; family Streptomycetaceae; genus Streptomyces; species Streptomyces colwelliae. The sequence goes on from NZ_JBLTJC010000310.1 coordinate 1,009, forward strand.
GTGCTCTTCCGCCCCCACCAGCCGCCCGAGCCCTCGTCCGAACCTCCAGGTGTCCGCATGTCCAGGTGCTCCCCGTACCTCAACGCCGCGGTTCCCACCGGAACCACCGCCGTACAGCAAACACCGCGAGGACGGTCCAGGCCAGCGCGGTCAGGACGGCGCCCAGCGCGTCGTAGCCGGACAGGTCGCCGTTCCAGCCGCCGCTGATCAGCCGGATCGCGGGGGAGAGCGGGAGAAACTGGCAGACGGCCGCGACCCGGTCGGGGAGGAATTGCAGCGGGATGATGATCCCGGAGCCGAGCATGGACGCGAACAGCACCGGCAGCGCGGTCACCTGCGCGCTCTCCGCCGTCCTGGTCACGGTCGCCGTGAGGGCGGCCAGCGCGGCGGACAGGAAGAGGCCGAACAGCAGTCCCAGGACGACGAGTTGGGGCATCGCGGGTGCCCCGGCGTCGAGCAGCAGCACACACGCCACCGCCAGCAGCACGGACTGCACGAACCCGACGCACACCGCCGGCAGAGCGGTCCCCGTGAGGATCTCGGCGTCGCCCAGCTCCCCGGTGCGCAACCGCTTGAGGACCAGTTCCTCCCGCCGCGAGACGAAGGCGCTCACCAGCGACGAGTACACGGCGAAGAGCAGCGAGAACCCGATCGCGGCGGTGAGCATCACCGCACCGACCGTCAGCCCCTCGCCCTTGAGATTCATCTGGTCCACGGCCGGCCGCACGCTGAACGGCAGCACCAACGGCACGAACAGCGCCGTGACGACCGCACTCCGATTCCGCCCCAGCAACGCCAACTCGGCCCGCCCCAAAGCCCGCAACCGCCCGACCGGCGTAGTCATCACGGCACTCATACCGCCACCTCCTGCTGCTCCCGCGCGATCCCCAGAAACGCCTCCTCCAGCGAGGCCGACCGCACCTCGAGCCGCCGCAATTCGACCCGCGCCCGCTCGGCCCACACCAACAACCCGGTCGCCGCCCGCTGCAACTCATGCGTCTGAAGCCGTACGACCCTCCCGGCCACCTCGTGCCGGACGACCCCCAGCTCACCGAGCGGCGGCAGGTCCCCCACGAAATACCCGGCGGGCAGTTCGAACGAGATCCGCGACGGCCGCCCCGCCGTCACCTCGGCCGGCGTCCCGGTGACCGCGATCCGCCCCTCGCTCAGGATCGCGAGCCGGTCGGCGAGCCCCTCCGCCTCCTCCAGGTAGTGCGTGGTCAGCAGCACGGTCGTCCCGCCGTCCCGCAGCGCCCGCACCAACTCCCAGGTGTCCCGCCGCCCTTCGGCGTCAAGACCGGTCGTCGGCTCGTCCAGGAACAGCACCTCCGGCTCCCCGAGCAGCGCGAGCGCGAGATCGAGCCGCCGCCGTTCACCCCCGGACAACTGCTTCACCCGTACGTCGGCCCGCCGCGCGAGCCCGACCAGCGCGAGCGCCTCCGCCTCGGGCCGCGCCCCGCTCGTGCAGCCCGCCCACATCCGCGCGGTCTCGGCGACGGTCAGCTCGGACGGAAACCCGCCCTCCTGCAACATCACCCCGGTCCGCGGCCGTACGGCGGCCCGCTCGCTGTAGGGATCGTGGCCGAGGACGCGCACCCGCCCGCCGGACGCGGGCGCGAGCCCCTCGAGAAGTTCGACCGTGGATGTCTTGCCGGCGCCATTGGTGCCCAGGAGTGCGAAGACCTCCCCGCGCCGCACGGAGAACGTGATCCCCCGCACGGCCTCGAACCCGCCCCCGTACACACGGCGTAGGTCAGTGACCTCAATCACGTGTTCGTGTTCGTTGGTGTCCATGACTTCAGCGTCGCGGTGATCGGCGGCCGGCAGCAGTGCGCGGTGTCATCACTCGGCATGACAAATGTCAGACGGCGGCGATCTCTTGGCGCGCATGGCGCGCACCGGGCACACAAAAAACCCCGGCCCACCCGGACCGGGGTTTTTGCTGGAGCGGACGACCAGGTTCGAACTGGCGACCTCAACCTTGGCAAGGTTGCGCTCTACCAACTGAGCTACGTCCGCATTGCCTCCGACCAGCTCTCACTGATCGGCGCGAGCACCAGCCTACCCGATCCACCGGAGTGGTCCGAACGGTGATGCTAGAGCGGGTGACAGGAATTGCACACTGCGCCTTCCTCCTGGAAGGAGGATGTTCTGCTACTGAACTACACCCGCGTGTACTCCGTGAGCTGGGCCTTTCGGCCTCGCCCCTCGGCGTGCTCCGAACTCTAGCTGACCAGGAGGGGTGCAGCGCAAGTCGGTTGCCCCGAGGGGCCGGTGACCGGCAGTCGGCTCATGTCCTAACGCGTGTCCTACTGCGCTGCGGCGAACGCCTCGTAGACCTTCTTGGGGATGCGTCCGCGCGCCGGCACGTCCATCTTGTTCGCCTGGGCCCAGGCCCGGACGGCCGCCGGGTCGGGGGCGACCTCGGTCTGGCGGTAGGCCTTGCCGGACCTCGACCGCTTGCGACCTGCGTCCACGTAGGGCGCGAGCGCCTTACGCAGTTTCTTGGCATTGGCTTGATTCAGGTCGATCTCGTACGACTTGCCGTCGAGCCCGAAGGCGATCGTTTCCGCCGCTTCCGAGCCGTCGATGTCGTCAAAGAGAGTGACCACGACCTTCTGCGCCACGAATATCGGTCCCTTCGTGCGACACCTGAAACCGCACTATCCGCAGGGGCGCACGGAGACGCCACGGAGGTGCGGAGATGTCGACTGTCCGCCTGTTATTGGGCAAAGTATCGGCTATTGCCAATTCATTTGTACAGTGCCCGGCAATGCAATGTGAAGCCCGACTAAATCTTCCCGCGTGTCTCCGCGCAATAGGGAACCGGGATCGATCCGGGATCTTTCCCTGAACTTTTCGTGAAGACCCCCGCCCGACACCGGATCGTGATGGTCGTCACGTAGATTCCTACAACTCTACCCGCGTAGAAATTTTGTGCGGGTAGTCTGAAGACACCTGTCGAAGACCCGCAGGAACACGCTCAGCACCACAACACCGGGAGTGCCAGTGGCACGCGTCGTAGTCGACGTCATGCTCAAGCCGGAGATCCTCGACCCCCAGGGCCAGGCGGTCCAGCGTGCGCTGCCGCGCCTGGGTTTCGAAGGCATCTCCGACGTACGTCAGGGAAAGCGATTCGAACTGGAAGTTGACGGACCGGTCGACGAGGCCGCGCTCGCCCGCATCCACGATCTTGCGGAATCCTTCCTCGCCAACACGGTGATCGAGGACTTCACCGTCAAGGTGGAAGAAGTGGCGGAGGCCGCCAAGTGACCGCTCGTATTGGCGTCGTCACTTTCCCCGGCAGCCTCGACGACCGCGACACCCAGCGCGCGATCCGTCTCGCCGGCGCCGAACCGGTAGCCCTCTGGCACAAGGACAAGAACCTCCACCAGGTCGACGCGGTCGTCCTCCCGGGCGGATTTTCCTACGGCGACTATCTGCGCGCGGGTGCCATCTCCCGTTTCTCGCCGGTGATGGAGACGGTCATCGAGCAGGCGAAGTCGGGACTCCCCGTCCTCGGTATCTGCAACGGCTTCCAGATCCTCACCGAGGCGCACCTCCTCCCCGGCGCGATGCTCGGCAACAACCACCTGCACTTCATCTGCCGTGACCAGAAACTGCGGGTGGAGAACGCGGACACCTCCTGGACCAGCGACTACGTGTCCGGCCAGGAGATCCACATCCCGCTGAAGAACATGGACGGCCGCTACGTCGCCGACGAGCACACGCTCGACGAGCTGGAGGCGGAGGGCCGCGTCGTCTTCCGCTACCTCGACGTCAACCCGAACGGCTCGCTGCGCGACATCGCCGGCATCACGAACGCCGCCGGGAACGTCGTGGGCCTCATGCCGCACCCGGAGCACGCCGTCGAGCCGCTCGTCGGGTCCGGCCGCACCGACGGCCTTCCCTTCTTCACCTCGATCCTCAAGAAGCTGGTCAACGCATGAGCCGGACGCCTCTGGACACGGTCGAGCACGCGGCCGAGACCCCCGACGTCGAGCTGCCCTGGGCCGAACTCGGCCTGAAGAAGGACGAGTACGAGAAGGTCGTGGAGATCCTCGGCCGCCGGCCCACCGGCGCCGAGCTCGCCATGTACTCGGTCATGTGGTCCGAGCACTGCTCGTACAAGTCCTCGAAGGTCCACCTCCGCCAGTTCGGCGAGAAGGCCCCGCAGTCCGATGCGCTGCTCGTGGGCATCGGCGAGAACGCGGGCGTCGTGGACGTCGGCCAGGGCTACGCGGTCACCTTCAAGGTCGAGTCGCACAACCACCCGTCCTACGTCGAGCCCTACCAGGGCGCGGCCACGGGCGTCGGCGGCATCGTGCGCGACATCATCGCGATGGGCGCCCGCCCGGTAGCCGTGGTGGACCCCCTGCGCTTCGGCGCGGCGGACCACCCGGACACCAAGCGCGTCCTCCCGGGCGTCGTCGCGGGCATCGGCGGCTACGGCAACTGCCTGGGCCTGCCCAACATCGGCGGCGAGGTCGTCTTCGACGCCTGCTACCAGGGCAACCCGCTGGTCAACGCCGGCGCCATCGGCGTCATGCGGCACGAGGACATCCACCTCGCGAAGGCCTCCGGCGCGGGCAACAAGGTCATCCTCTACGGCGCCCGCACGGGCGGCGACGGCATCGGCGGCGCGTCGATCCTGGCGAGCGAGACCTTCGACGACGCCAAGCCGTCGAAGCGCCCCGCCGTCCAGGTGGGCGACCCCTTCCAGGAGAAGCTCCTCATCGAGTGCACCCTGGAGGCCTTCGCCGAGAAGCTGGTCGTAGGCATCCAGGACCTGGGCGCGGCCGGACTGTCGTGCGCCACAAGCGAGTTGGCGTCCAACGGCTCGGGTGGCATGACGGTCACCCTGGACGACGTCCCCCTCCGCGACTCGACCCTCTCTCCCGAGGAAATCCTCATGAGTGAGTCGCAGGAGCGGATGTGCGCGGTCGTCGAACCGTCGAAGGTCGACCGCTTCCTGGAGATCTGCGAGAAGTGGGACGTCATCGCCACGGTCATCGGTGAGGTGACCGACGGCGACCGCCTGGAGATCTTCTGGCACGGCGGCAAGATCGTGGACGTGGACCCGCGCACGGTCGCGCACGACGGCCCGGTCTACGAGCGCCCGTACGCCCGCCCGTCCTGGCAGGACGCGCTCCAGGCGGACGACGCCAACAAGCTTGCCCGGCCCGGCACTTCGGAGGAACTGAAGTCCCAGGTCCTGGCCCTGGTGTCGTCCCCGAACCAGGCGTCCAAGAAGTGGATCACCTCGCAGTACGACCACTTCGTGCAGGGCAACACGGTGCTGGCGCAGCCCGAGGACTCGGGCATGATCCGCATCGACGAGGAGAGCGGCCTCGGGGTCGCCATCGCGACGGACGGCAACGGCCGGTACGCGAAGCTGGACCCGTACGCGGGCGCGCAGTTGGCGCTCTCGGAGGCCTACCGCAACGTGGCGACGACGGGCGCGAAGCCCCTCGCGGTCTCGGACTGCCTGAACTTCGGTTCGCCCGAGGACCCGGCGGTGATGTGGCAGTTCGCGGAGGCGATCCGTGGACTGGCGGACGCCTGCCAGCAGTTGGGCACGCCGGTGACGGGCGGCAACGTCTCCCTCTACAACCAGACGGGCGACGTCGCGATCCACCCGACCCCGGTCGTCGCGGTGTTGGGCGTCATCGACGACGTGGCGCGCCGCACGCCGGTCGCCTTCCAGGAAGAGGGCCAGCTCCTCTACCTCCTCGGCGACACGCGTGAGGAGTTCGGGGGTTCGGCCTGGTCGCAGGTCGTCCACGACCACCTCGGCGGCCTGCCCCCGAAGGTCGACCTGGAGCGGGAGCGGCTGCTGGCCGAGATCCTGATCTCCGCGTCGCGCGACGGCATGATCGACTCGGCGCACGACCTGTCCGACGGCGGTCTGATCCAAGCGGTAGTGGAATCGGCCCTGTTGGGCGAGAAGGGCGCGCGCCTGATCGTCCCGGACGGTCTGGACGCGTTCACGTTCCTGTTCTCGGAGTCGGCGGGCCGCGCGGTCGTCGCGATCCCGCGCTCGGAGGAACTCCGCTTCAACGACATGTGCGGGGCAAGGGGCCTCCCGGTCACGCGCATCGGCGTAGTGGACGGCAACTCGGTAGAAATCCAGGGCGAGTTCGCACTGTCCCTGGAGGAGCTGCGCGAGGCGCACGAGGGCACGATCCCGGCGCTGCTGGCGTAAGTCGTCGTAGGCCGCCGCAGTCCGTCGTAGAAACGCATGCATGCATGTGAAGGCCCTGTCCGGGATCCGGGCAGGGCCTTCGCTCGTGCTAACTTCGACGGTTCGTGTGCGTGGAACGGGGGAGCGGGAACGTGGAAGTACCGGTGGGTATACGTGAGTTCGGCGGCGGCGGCCGGAGGTGCGCGTGAGTTTCGACAGTGAACACACGCCTGAATCCTCATCCTCCTCATCCTCCGAGCGGGCCCGGGTGCCCTTTCCGCGCTCCCGCTGGCTGACTCCGGACCGAGGGGGCCGTCGGCGCAACGCCTTCAACCAACTCGTGGCTGTGGCAGCGGTGTTCGGGGTCGGTGCGGGTGGCTGGGGGCTGTGGCTGGAGACGAAGGACTACTTCGACCGGTCCGCCAGCCGGGACCGGATCGCGAAGGCCTGCGCCGGGCTCGTCGACCCCGACCAGGTGCTGGACCTCAACGGCGGTACGACGAGGGCGAAGGCGGGCAGCGAAGACAACGACTCGATGGGCGATCTCGATTCGGGCTCGATGCCCGCGCGGTGTGAGATCTACCGGGTCGGGAAGCCGGGCACCACATACAACCACTTCCTGCTCTCGGTCTGGTCGAACCCGAGTGACGACTTCGCGCAGTTGGTGAGCGGGTGGGACGACCCGTTCGGGATGCTGGGCAGGAAGCCGAACGCCGACGTCACACGGGAGGCCGGGCAGACGGGGGCGTACCCGATCGGTGACGGGCGGCTCGGTGTCTACTACGGCAACGCCGCCGTCGTGAAGGCCAAGTGCACAGACAGGTCCGGCGGGACGACCTCCATCAACACGATGACCGTGGCCAAGTACTTCGAGGACGATCCGGTCACGGACGCCGACCGCAGAACGCTTGCCGGGCTGGCCCGCACCGCGGCCGCACGGGCGGCGAAGAAGCTGGGCTGCAAGGCCGCGCTGCCCGCACTTCCGGCCGAACTGCCCACGCCCAGCGCGAAGTTGGTGAACGCGAAGTCGGCCGGCGGAACGTGTGGCTGGTACGCCGGATACATCGCGGCGACGGGCCGCTGGCGGCTCCCCGACCGCGCCCTGGGCACCCCCGCCGCCGCCCACGCGCAGGAGGAGAGCTGCCTGCTCGGAGTGAGCAGCAAGGAGGTGCGCGGGATGTGGCCCGACCTCACCAAGGACGAACGCGGCGGCAACAGCCTCGACGACGTGATCCGGCTCGCGCCCTTCTGGCTGCGGACCGAGTCCTACTTCGGCGACGAGGCACGCGAGGTCGCGACGGACCACTTCGGCAGGGAACACACGGCGTTGAGCCCCGGCACCGCGGGCCACGACGGCGAGGAAGACGTGTGGTGGGCCTCCTCCACCTGCGCCGGACAGCCGGCCGTCCACACGCTGAGCATCGACTATCCGTACGACAAGATCGTCCAGAAGCGGCTCCAGGCCCTCTTCAAGGCCTACGTCACGGACGTCGCCGCCCGCCGCGACTGCACCGGCCTGAAGTTCCCAACTGCGGCCACGTTCCAGCTGTCCAAGGCCTAGTACCTGTCCGGGGCGGCGGCATGACAAAGGCGTTCGTGGAACGGTCACGCCGACCGCTCCACGAACGCTTCTTGGTTACGCGGTCTGCTCGTCGTTACGCGTTCTGCTCGTTCCGGGCGAAGAAGCCGATCAGGTCCTGTCCGATGGCGTCGTTCGTAGCAACCGCCGCGCTGGCTGCCGCGGCGCTACGGGGGAACAGCGCTTCCTCGTACGAGGTGAGCGCGGCCTCGATGTCGTCGGGACGGTCGGCGATGGCCCTGCCGAGTTCGGCGGCGTCCTGCATGGCCAGGTTGGCGCCTTCGCCGTCCGGCGGAGAGAGGTGCGCGGCGTCGCCGAGGAGGGTCGCTCCCGGTACCCGGTCCCAACGGTGCTCGATCGGCAGCGAGTTGAGGGGACGCACGACCGGTGCGGTGTCGCTGTCGGTGATCAGGGCGGTGATCTCGGGGGCCCAGCCGTCGAACTCGGCGGCGATCCGCGCGGTGGCCGCGGCGGCGTCCGTGAAGTCGATGCCGTCGAACCACTCCAGCGGCCTGGCCAGCGTCACATAGGCGTGCAGCGTCCCGCCGCTCTCCCTGTGCGCCCCGATCCACTTCCCGCTCGCCCCCGAGCCCGGCGGGAGCACGAACAGCGAGCCGCCGCCGACCGTCCTCGCGGCGACCGGGTGCCGGGTCTCACTGTCGTACAGATAGGTCTCGACGAACGACCGGCCGAAATACTCGGGAACGGCGTCCGACAGCAACGGCCGTACGCGCGACCAGGCGCCGTCGGCGCCGACGAGCAGGTCCGTGACGACGCTGCCGCCATCGGCGAAGCCGACTTCGTGCCGACCCTCACCGAGGGCACGGACACCGCTGACCTTGTACCCCCACCGCACGGTGCCGGCCGGCAACGAGTCGAGCAGAAGCTGCCGCAACTCGCCGCGCTGCACCTCGGGTCGGCCACCCGTACCGTCGTCGGGCTCCTCCATCAGGACGGTTCCGTCCCGGTCGAGGACGCGGGTGGCCTGGCGGCCCTCCAGGATGATGGCGCGGAACTCGTCCATCAAGTCGGCTTCTTTCAGGGCGAGTTGGCCGTTGTAGTCGTGGATGTCGAGCATGCCGCCCTGTAGGCGGGCCATGGGTGAGGCCTCGGCCTCGTAGACCGTGGCGGGTATGCCGTGGACGTGCAGGACGCGGGCGAGGGTCAGTCCGCCGAGTCCGGCGCCGATGATCGTGACGTGAGTGGTCATGAGGACTCCTTGTGTGTCGTGGGCCTGCCGGACGGTCACCCGGCGGGATTCCGACCAAGGTTTCAACGCCGTGCCGACAGACCGCCGACGCGATACCGACAGCCCCGACAGACATCCGACAGGGCGGCTTGCGGGGGGTTCGGCACCGCGTTCGTGGCTTACGTGCGTACATAGGCGCGGTCATCACCCGCGACCGAACTCCCCTTCAGGACACCGGACTTGGGCAACCGCCAAGCCAATACCGCGGCCACCCCCATCAACCCGGCCCCGCCCCAGAACACCACCTGGGTCGCGTCCACGAAGGCCTGGACGCCGGCCACGCGCGCCGCCCCCGTCAGACGAGCCAGGCCCGTGATGTCCCCGCCAGGCCCGTGCCCGGCGTAGAAACGGGCCAGCACCGTGCCGAACGCGGCCGTGCCCAGCGCGTTGCCCAGGGTCTGGAAGAAGCGGATCGACGTCGTGGCCACCCCCAGCTGGTGGCGTGGCGCGGAGTTCTGGACCAGCACGATCAGCTGGCCGACGAGCTGGCCGAACCCCGCCCCCGCCAGGAACAGTTCCGCCCGGATCAGCCACAGGGACGTGTCCGGGCCGGTCGTCGTGGCGAGCAGCGCGAACGCGAGTGCCGTCGTCGCCGTACCGCTCAGCGTGAACGTCCGTGCCGACCAGCCCCGTGCCCCCAGCGGGCCGGTGAGCAGACCCGACACCGCCAGCCCCACCGCCAACGGCACCAGGAAGAGCCCCGCCGACGAACTGGCGATGCCGCGTGCGACTTGCAGATAGATCAGGACGTAGTAGATCGCGCACATCATCGCGCCGCCGAGAATCGCCTGGACGGCGAAGCCCAGCCGCAGTTCGCGCACCTTGAACAGGGACAGTGGCAACACCGGCTCGGGCGCCCGGAGTTGGCGCCAGAGGAACAGAGCGAGCGTCACCGCCGTAGCGAACCCCAGGCCCACGATCTCCGGCGAAGCCCACCCGTACTTCTTGCCGCCCCAGTCCGTCATCAGCAGCAGTGAGCTGGAGAACGCGGCCGCCAGTCCCGCGCCCAAGTAGTCCAGCGGGCGCCGGACATGATGCTCGGGCAGCTTCAAGGCGAAGGTGACCGTCCCCAACACCACCACGCCCACCGGCAGGTTGACGTAGAAGATCCACCGCCAGTTCGCGTGGTCGGCGAGCAGACCGCCGATCCACGGGCCGATCGCCATCGCCCCGCCCGCGATCAGCCCACCCGCGTTCGTGCCCTTGCCGGAGTCCTCCTCGCCCGGCCCCTTCAGGTGGGCGATCACCACCATCGTGATGCTCATCAACCCACCGCCGCCCAGGCCCTGAAGAGCTCGCGCCGCGATGAGCTGGTCCATCGACTGCGCGGCACCGCACAGCCCCGAACCCAGCAGGAATGTCGCGATCGCCGCCGTGAAGACCCGCTTGGGACCGTGGACGTCGCACAACTTGCCGTACAGCGGGAGCATCGCCGCCGAGGCGAGCGCGTACGCGCTGACCAGCCACGGGATCTTGTCGATGCCGTGGGCGGGGTCGAGGTCCCGGACGATCGGGACGGTGGCCGCGGACACGATCTGCATGTCGAGAAGGGCCAGCACGATCGTGACGAGGCAGACGACGAAGCCGATTTTTCGCTGGGTCTCGGTCATGGCATCCACCATGGAGGAAGTTCATGTACCGAGTCAATATTTCATCCGGGATTAAATTTTGCCTTGGTACACTCAGTGTGTGACCGAAGTGATGGGGCTGCGCGAGCGCAAGAAGCTGGAGACGGGCCGGCGGATCATCCGGACCGCGATCGCCCTCTTCGTCGAGCGCGGCTTCGACAACGTGTCCGTGCAGGAGATCGCGGACGCGGCCGACGTCTCCAAGATGACCGTCTTCAACTACTTCGGTACGAAAGAGGACTTGGTCTTCCGGCCGATGGAGGACCACTTCGGCGACGCGGCCCGCGCGGTGCGCGAGCGCAAGCCCGACGAGTCCCCGGTGGACGCCGTACGACGGCAGTTCCTGGAGCTGGTCGCGACGCGCGACCCATCGGTCGGCCTGGCCAACGAGGCGTTCGTCCGCCAGCTGCGCGACATCGTCCTGGGGACCCCGGTCCTGCGGGACCGGGTCTTCCTGGCCGCCCAGAAGGGCACCCGTGACCTGGCCGCGCACCTCGCCGAGGAGACCGGCGACCTGATGCTCGCCACCATCGCCGCGGCCATGATCAGCGCCGCGCGCAACGCCCTCATCGAGGAGCACTGGCGCCGTGCCGACGCGGGCGACCAGGTCGACACGATCGTCGCCGACGCCCCCGAACGCGCCGCCCGAGCCTTCGCCCTGGTCGAACAAGGCCTAGGGGACTACGGCCGCAAGGCTCAGTGACCCCCACGAGCCCGCAGCCGCCAACGAAACGGGAGCGGGTCGTGGCGGTACGGCGCAGCCCGCCGCGTACCCGGCACCAACCCCGCCCCACCGTGACAACACCCCAAGGG
>NZ_JBLTJC010000311.1:0-12405 GCF_048158785.1 Streptomyces colwelliae
CCTCCAGCGGCACGGACTCGGGGTACACGGCGGGACGGATGCGCTCTTCGAGGACGCGCTTGAGGCGGGCTTCGACCAGGCTGCGGTCGTCATGCATGTGGGGTGCTCCGTAGCTCGGTTGCGGGTTGGGGTGCGGCTGTTGTCAGGCTGGTGCTACCAGGTGTGCGCGACGGTCACGGGAGCCGACGCTGTGTAGAGCTCCCCGGTCGCGCGCAGTTCGAACCACGCCTGCTGCTCGCCCTGTTCGACCTGAAGCCCGCCGACGAAGAACGCGCGCTGGCAGGTCCCGCCGAGGAACCGCCGGGTCCCGTCGGGCAGGAGCCGGTGCAGCGTGTAGTGGCGTACGGCGCCGGGCGCGGCGTCCCAGGCGAAGCGCAGGTCGCCTCCGGTGGCGGCGGTGATCCGCAGGTCGGAGGGGGCGGCGGGCGGCTGGGTGTCGTTGACGTCGCGAACAGCGAGACCGCCGAGCCGCCAGTTCACAGCGCTCCCGCTCGCGTCGGCCGCGGTGAGCCGTACACCGATCGCATGCAGCGTGCCGGAGACGCCTGTGAGCGGCACGGTCACCGTCTGCCAGCCGTTGACGTCCGTCACGGCCCGCACGCCGTTAACCGAGTTCACAGGCAGATACGTGTACGGCGGTGTCGACCCCGCCGTGCTCGGCTCGGCGGTGGCGACGGCCAGCTCGACGTTCACACTGCCGCTGCCACTGTCAGTGCGGAACGTCAGGTCGACCACCGTGTCAACACCGATCGGCAGCTGTGAACCGTACACATCCACCGTCGCCGGTTGATCGAGTACACCCGAGACCAGCACGCTGCTGCCGCCCCGCCACGCGTCCGCGAAGTCGAACGTGACGGTGGGCCGGGTCCCCGCCGTCCGCACCACCCACCGCCTGGACGGCAGCTGGTCCTGGAGCCCCAGGTGGTTCCACGCCGCGTCCGAGGTGACCGCCCCGTCCTGGTACCAGCGCAGCCCGTGCCCGGTGTTGAAGACGCTCGCGAACGGCAGCGCTCCGCCCACCGTCGACCGGTCCGCGACCGACACGGCTGGTGCCCGCCAGGTGTCCGTGCCGTCCGGCTTCGACGGGTCGAGCGAGCGCCCGGTCCAGAACCGGTCGTCGGCGGCGTGGAAGTCGCCCGGGGTGCGGCTCGCGGGCAGGTGGTTGCGGGTCCACTCGGGCCGGTAGAAGCCGACGGACGTGATGTGCGCCTTGGTCGTCGGCACCATCGCGTCCCAACTCACCGACGTACTGGACCCGTTGGACTCGACGTCGACACCGGCCCACAACTCGTAGCGGCTGCGCCCCAGTCCGTCCGCCTTCGTCCCGGACGCGGCGAGGGTGCTCGTGCTCCAGCGGAAGTCGATGAACATGGAGTCGGCGGCCTGGAAGAACGCCTGGTTCGACGTGTTCAGCGCGCCCTGCCAGCTGACCGTCCCGTTCACGGTCATCGCGTCGTACCAGGTGACCCGCTGCCCCTGAGCGGCGGCAAGGGACTTCAACTCCCCTACGAAACCCTGCATGTCCGTGCCGAGGGCGGTGTTCCCGCCGCTGGTCTCGGCGTTGACGAACCACCCGTCGAAGCCGTACGCGGCGGCGACCGCGACGAGTTGGGCGGCCAGCGGGTAGTGCCCGGCGGAGTCCTTCTGGACCAGGTCGCGGGTCCACTGGAGTTGGCCGCCGTAGGCGACGGGCGGCAGGAAGATGTTGCCGAGGACGGGGACACCGTGCCGGTGGGCGGCGTCCACGATGGGCGCGTTCGGGGCGAGGATGATGCCCTCGCCGGACGAGCCGCCCCAGAAGACGAGTTCGTCGAGGTAGGACCAGTGGGTGAGGGCGTAGTAGTCGGCGGTGGCCGCGCCCTGCGAGGGGTTGCTCGACGTCGGCCCGAAGGAGACCAGGGACTGGATGCGGGCCTGTCCGGAGCGGGCGGTGCTGTTCGCGGGGGTCGGGGTGAAGCGTGCGGCCAGGGGGACGGCGGCCGCGTTGAAGGCGAGGTCCGTGTCGGCGGCGGCGGTCCAGGTCTTCAGGCTGTTCCAGGTGATGCCGGTGCCCGGGGTGCCGGCGGGCAGGGAGTCCGGGTACCAGTAACTGGCGTACGGCTGCCCGGTGTTGGTCGCTGCCTGTTGGGCGGCGAAGGCGGGCGTGGGCAGTTGGGGCAGCAGGGTGGCCGCCGCGCCGGCGAGCAGGACGGTGCGTCTGGTGGGGCGTCTCGGGTTCACGAGCGGGTGTCTCCTTGTGGGGTGGGGAGTACCTGGTCGGGAGTGACGACTTCGGTGATGCCGCGCGCGGCGAGGTGTTCCTTGTCGTCCGCGCGCACGTCGAGGACGGTCGCCGGGCGGGCACCGTCGGCGACAAGTCGGAAGTAGGCGTCGAACACCGGCCCGCCGGGCCCGCAGACCGAGCGGACCGAGGGATCGGCGGGCACGACCAGGGCCGTCGTGCGGGTGGCGGGCGTGTATGCGGGCTCGCGCGCCGCCTCCGCCAGCACCAGCGCGATGTCCTTGGCCCGCCGGTCGTTGGTCAACAGGCCCAGCCCGTATTCGAGTTCGGGGAAGTCGGCGAGGTCGCGGGACACGTCGTGCGAGCACCACCAGGTGATGCCCCAGAGGTCGGGGCAGTCGAGGGCGTTGGCGATGGTCGCGGAGGCGAAGTCGGCCGCGTGCTCGGCGGGTACGAGGGGCTGGGGCGCGCCGACCTCCTGGAGCCAGACGGGCCGGTGCGGTTCCCCGGCCCAGGCCTTGCTCAGCTCGATGAGATACGCGGCGTGGTGTTCGCTCGGCACGGAAGTACGGCCGTGCCGTTGGGCGGTGCCGTTGAAGACCCAGGAGTGGACGGCCGTCATCGCACCGTGCCGGGCGGCCTGGGCCGGGGTGAACGGCATGTCGTCCTGGTACCAGGACGCGTCGTACTCGGCGTGCAGATGCGGCTTGCCGGGCGCACCCTCCGCACAGGCCGCGAGCATCCGCGCCAGCCAGGCGTCGATCTGGTCCTCGGTCGCCCGGTCGGGGTCCGGATGCGGGCCGGCCGAGAACTGGTTGACCTCGTTGCCGAGGGTCATGCCGATGAAGTTCGGCCGGTCGGCGAGGGCGGCGGCAAGCGTGCGCAGGTAGGCGGCCTGGCCGTCGAGGACGTCCGGGTCGGTGAAGAGGTTGCGCCGATGCCAGGTCCGGGTCCACGCGGGCAGGTAGTCGAAACTGCTCAAGTGCCCTTGCAGCCCGTCCACGTTGACGTCGAGCCCGCGCTCACCGGCCGCGTCCACGAGGTCAACCAGCTGCGCCACGGCCTTCGTTCGGATCAGGGTCCGGTTGGGCTGGAAGTACGGCCACAGCGGGAAGACCCGGACGTGGTCGAGACCCAGCTCGGCGATCGAGTCGAGGTCGGCGCGTACGGAGTCGAGGTCGAAGTCGAGCCAGTGGTGGAACCACCCTTGGCTGGGCGTGTAGTTGACGCCGAAGCGCACGGCAGAAGACATCGGGATCCTGGTTCTGTAGTGCGTACGGGAGGGCTCTGTAGTGCGTATGGGAGCGGTCTGTAGCGCGTAGTACGGGACGGTGCCGACCGGCGATCAGCCCTTGACCGCGCCTTCGCCCACGCCCCGGAAGAAGTACCGCTGGAGGCAGGCGAAGAGGGCGATCAGCGGTGCCACGGCGATGACCGTGCCGGCCGCGACGAGCCGTTCGTCGTTGGCGAAGGTGCCGTGCAGATAGTTGAGGCCGATGGTGAGCGTGAACCTGGACGGGTCGCTGAGCACGATGAGCGGCCACAGGAAGTCGTCCCAGGCGCCCATGAAGGCGAAGATCGCGACGACGGCGATGGTCCCCTTGACGGACGGCAGTGCGATCCGCAGGAACCGCTGCCACACGTTGGCGCCGTCGACGAAGGCCGCCTCCTCGATCTCGTACGGCAGGTTGAGGAAGGCGTTGCGCATCAGCAGGACGTTCATCGCGCCGATGCAGCCCGGGAGGACCACGCCGATCAGGGTGTTGTTCAGGCCCAGCTCCCGCATGGTGGTGAACTGGGCGATGATGATGCCCTCCACCGGCACGAGCATCGCGAGGATGAAGACGAGGGTGGCCACGCGGCGGCCCCGGTAGCGCAGCCGGGCCAGTGCATACCCGGCGAGGGCCGAACCGACGCAGTTCGTCACGACGTTGGCGGTGGCGACCTTCAGGGAGTTGAAGGCGTAGTCCCAGACGGGGATGGTGTCGGCGACCCGCTTGTAGTTGTGCAGGGTGGGGTGTTCGGGGAGGAAGGTCGGCGGTGAGCTGTAGATGTCCTCGGTCGGGCCCTTGAGCGAGGTGGAGAGCTGCCACACGAAGGGGCCGACAGTGATCGCGAGGACGATGAGCAACAGGGTGTAGCGCAAGGCGAGTTCCCAGACGCGGATGCGACGGCCGTGCTCGTCGGTGATGCGGGGTTCGCGAACGGCCGTCTCCTGGACGGGCCTTGTGCGCTCGATGACGCTCAAGCGTCCTCCTTCCGGTCCGCCCGCAGCACAAGCAGCATCAGCGCGACGGTGACGACGAAGACGACGACCGAGAGCGCGGAGGCGTAGCCGACGCGGCCGGTCAGACCCGTTCCCGTGCGCTGGACGAGCATCACGAGGGTGGTGTCCTCGCCGGCCGGTCCGCCGCTCGGGCCCGCCATCAGGTAGACCTCGGAGAACACCTTGAAGGCGGCCACCGAGGACAGCGCGCCGACGAGGACCATCGTGGAGCGGACGGCGGGCACGGTCACCGCGAAGAAGCGGCGCACCGCGCCCGCGCCGTCCACCGACGCGGCCTCGTGCAGCTCACGCGGCACACTCGCGAGCGCGGCCAGATAAATGATCATGTAGTAGCCGAGGCCCTTCCAGACCGTGACGGCCATCGCGCTCAGCAGGAGCAGCCACTGGTCGCTGAGGAAGCCGATCTGTCCGACGCCGATCGTCTCCAACAGCGAGTTGACCAGGCCGCGTTCGTCGAGCAGCCACACCCAGATCAGTCCGACCACGACGATCGACGCGACGACCGGCGTGTAGAAGGCGGACCGGAAGAAGGTGATGCCGGGGATGTTCTTCTGGACCAACAGGGCGAGCAGCAGCGGGAGTACGACGAGTGCGGGGACCACTCCGAGGATGTACAGGGTGCTGTTGCGCAGGCCGGTCCAGAACATGTCGTCGTGCCACAGCTCGCGGAAGTTGGCGAAGCCCACGAAATGGCCCGGGATCAGGGTGCGCCGGTCCGTGAAGGAGTTGATCACGGTGGAAGCGAAGGGGTACAGCACGAAGACGCCGACGACGAGCAGCCCGGGGGCGGCGAACAGCCAGGGGCTGGCGGGCAGTTGGCGCCGCACGCGGGACACGTCGGCCATGGGGACCCTCAGCCTTCCTGCTGGAGCAGCGTGTCGCACGCCTTGACAGCGTTGTCGAGAGCCGTCTTGGGGCTCTCCTTGCCTTGCAGGGCCTTGGCGACCTCGTTGCGCAGCGCGGTCTTCATCTGCTCGCTGAACAGCACCGGTGTGTAATTGACCGCGTTCTTCAGGGACTTGGCGGCGGCGATCCGTACCCGTGTCTCGTCGGTGCCGTCCTCCTTGGTGAAGTACGGGTCGTCGAGGGAACCGGCGGTGCTCGGGAAGATGGCGACCTTCTTCGCGAACGACATCTGCTGCTGGGCGTCGGTGACGTAGTGCGCGAAGGCCACGGAGGCCGGGGTGTGCTTGGTCTTGGAGTTGACCATCACGCCCATCACGTACATGTTGACGTGCCCGGTGCTGGTGATCTGGTCGGTGATGCCGATGTTCTTGTAGAGGCTGGGCGCCTGCTTCTTGAAGTTGTCGAGGTCCAGGGCGCTGCCGGGGTTCATGGCGACGGCCTCGGTGAGGAACTTCTTGCCGGACGACTCCGGGGTGGCGGTGAGCGCTTGCGAGTCGAGGGCCTTGGCGTCGTACAACTCCTTGTACTTCGTGAGGAGTTCGATGCCCTTCGCGTCGTTGAAGGCGAAGGCGGTGCCCGCCTTGTTCATGAGCTGGACGCCGTAGCGGCCGAAGTCCTCGACGGTGGGGACGTTGGCGAGGGTGGCGACCTTGCCGTCGGTCTTCTGGGCCAACTGGAGGGCCTGGGCGAAGAGTTCGTCGTACGTCTTCGGCGGCTGGTCGGGGTCGAGTCCGGCCTGCTTGAAGAGGGACTTGTTGTAGAAGAGCGGGCCCGTGTTGAGGTACCAGGGGAAGGCGTAGGTGCCGGTCATTCCAGGTATCTGGTGGCTGGCCCAAGCACCGGGCAGGTACTCGCTCTTGTACTTCGCGGCCGACTTGTCGAGGTCGAGTGCGAGGCCCGCCTTGGCGAGCGGGGCGACCAGGTCCGGGGAGACGTTGACGACGTCGGGCAGGGTGCCGCCCGCGGCGTCCGCGCTGATCTTGTCGGCGTACCCCTCGGCGGGCTGGTCGATCCACTTCACGTGGGTGCCGGGGTACTTCTTCTCGAAGCCGGAGATCACGCCCTCGAAGTAGGACTTGAAGTTGGCGCGGAGGTTCCAGGTCTGGAAGGTGATGTCGCCCTCGACCTTGCCCGAGGCGTCGGTCGAACCGCCGTCGTCTCCCCCGGAACCGCAGGCGCTCAGCGGCATGAGGACTACGGCGGCGGCAGCTGCGGCGAAGACTCTGCGGGAGATGCGCACAGCGAGTGGCTCCTTTGCAGTGGGGGTTGGCCAATCGTGCCGGGGCAGACCTTGCACGCTCTCCGGCGGGCGAGTCAATGGATTCCGCTCAGCTAAATTCATTAGTTGGCCGGATCCGGACAACTACGCTGGTCAGCGAGGTGTGTTCGCATTCTTGCGGTGGATCACTAATGCGCTTTAGGGTGTGCTGACTCAAGCGCATTAGTGCGCGGCACCGGTGGAATGGAGAGCACGGTTGTCAGGCAAGCGGTCGCCCGCGCGTCGGCCGACGATGAAGGACATCGCGCAGCGTGCCGGCGTGTCCGAGAGCGCGGTCTCCTTCGCGCTCAACGGCCGGCCCGGCGTCTCCGAGATCACCCGCGACCGGGTGCGCCGGGTCGCGGAGCAGCTGGGCTGGCGGCCCAGTACGGCGGCGCGGGCGCTGTCCGGGGAGGGTGCGGCGACGGTCGGTTTCGTCCTCGCCCGGCCCGCGGACACCCTCGGCGTCGACTCGTTCTTCCTCCAGCTCGTCTCGGGCATCCAGGAGGTGCTGGCCGAGCGCCATCTCGGGCTGCTCTTCCAGATGGCCGAGGACGTCGACGACGAGTGCGCGGTGTACCGGCGCTGGTGGGCCGAACACCGGGTGGACGGCGTCCTGGTGGCCGACCCGCGCACCGCGGATCCGCGGCCCGACCTCCTCGACGAACTGGGCCTGCCCGCCGTGGTGATCGGCGGCGCACCGGACGAACGGCATCCCGGTCTGTCGACGGTGTGGGCGGACGACGCGGGCGCGATGGCTTCTGTGGTCGACGAGTTGTACGCGCGCGGCCACCGGCGGATCGTGCACATCGCGGGCCTGCCGGGCCTCGCGCACACCGAGCGCCGCATCCGCGCCCTGCGCGCCGAGTCCGCGCGGCGCGGGCTGACCGAGGTGCACTCGGTGACCACCGACTACTCGGACGCCGCGGGCGCCGCCGTCACCCGCCGGGTCCTCGAAGTCGCGGCTCCCCCAACGGCGTTGATCTACGACAACGACGTGATGGCCGTCGCCGGGGTGGCCGCCGCGGCCGAACTCGGCTTCTCCGTACCGGCGGACGTGTCGGTGGTCGCCTGGGAGGACTCCGCCCTGTGCCGCATGGTCCGGCCGTGGCTGTCTGCGCTGTCCCGGGACAGCGTGGAGTTCGGCCGTACGGCGGCCCGGGAGTTGACCGCGCTGCTGGACGGCGGGCCGGCGCGCACGGTGCGGGTGCCGGTGCCGCGGCTGATCGAGCGGGACAGCACCGGGACGGCGCGGGAGTGAGCGTGCCGTAACTCCCGATTCGGGTCCGAATCGCCGGACACCGCCGGGTACTTCGTGTGAGGCTTTGCCCATGACCTCCGAAGACCCGCTGGCCGACCGGCTCCAGCTCGACCGGCCGCACTCCGCCCGTGTGTGGAACTTCCTCCTGGGCGGCAAGGACAACTACGCCGCCGACCGCCAGGCCGGCGAAATGATCGTCCAGATGTTCCCGGACATCGCCCTGCTCGCCCGCCTCCAACGACGCTTCCTGGTACGGGCGGTGCGCTATCTCGCCGAGGAGGCGGGCATCCGCCAGTTCCTCGACATCGGGACCGGCCTGCCCACCGTCGACAACACGCACGAGGTCGCGCAGCGCATCGCGCCCGAGAGCCGCATCGTGTACGTCGACAACGACCCGCTGGTCCTGGTGCACGCGCAAGCGCTGCTCACCAGCACCCCGGAGGGCGCCTGCGCCTACCTCGACGCCGATGTGCGCGACCCCGAGGGGATTCTCGAAGTCGCCGCCAAGACACTGGACTTCAGCAAGCCGATCGCTCTGACGATGCTGGGCATCCTGGGCCAGATCCCGGACTCGGACGAGCCCGAGTCCGTCGTGGGCCGCTTCCTGGACGCCCTGCCCCCGGGCAGCTATCTCGCGCTGAGCGACGGCACCGACACCAACGCGGCGCTGAACCAGGCTATTTCGGTGTACAACGCCAACTCCGCCAGCTCGTACCACCTACGCGGCCCCGAGCGGATCGAGGCGTTCTTCGACGGCCTGGAGGTCATCGAGCCCGGCATCGTGCCCACCTCGCAGTGGCACCCGGAGCCGGTCGACGTGGGCCGCGACCCGTCCGACGTGGACGCGATCTGCGGTATCGGCCGCAAGGTCTGAGCAGCAACACGGAAGAGGGGCACCGGAGTTACCGGTGCCCCCCTCTCGCCTTCCCATGCCTCTCCCGTCGGAGGCGCGTGTGTCTCGCCTCAGATCCGGAACAGCGCCCAGACCGTCTTCCCGCCACCCGACCGCAGGTTCCATCCCCACGACTCGCTCAGCGCGGAGACCACCTGCAGACCGCGTCCGGACTCCGCGAACTCGTCGGGGTGCCCCTCGACAGGTATGCGATCACTGTCGTCGGTGACCGCGCACACCGCGTACGGCAGCCGGTCCCACACCGCGAGCCACAGTGAAGGCCGGGGCTCCGCACGGGAGTTGGGCGCCCGCCCGTAGCGCAGCGCGTTGCTCACCAGCTCCGACACGGTGACCGTCATGTCGTCGACGAGTTCGTCCCCGGCTCGGTCGGCCAGTGCCGCGCGGGTGAAGTCCCGTGCCACCTGGGCCGATCGAGGCATCGGCGGCACGACGAGGACGGAACAGAGAGCGGGGTCGTGTCCGTCGCCGACGGCGGGTACCCGGGTGACGGTCTGTCCCGGATCGGGCGGGCCCACCTGGTCGACGGCTCTGCACAGCCACTCCCAAGTCCCCTCGATCCGCAGGGTGTCGACCGGTCGTACGACTTGCTCTGCGGACATCGCGACCCCTGAGACCCCTGGGAAGAGAACAACTGCGCGCGCTACACCTGTCCGGAGCATCGTCCTCCGCCTGCCCCTGCGAACGCAAGTGCATCGGCAATTACCGCTGCAATTGCAGACGATCTTGCGAGCGGCCCACCCGAGGGCTATCGTCCTGCCCATCACCAATGGATGCAATTGAAGCTGCAATTGCATTCGATCTTCCGGGGGAGCGATGAGGCCTCACATAGAGCACGCGAACGGCATGTCGGCGACCCTGCTGAGCGACGCGCAGTGGCGCAAGAGCCACCACAGCAACCCCGAGGGCAACTGCGTCGAGCTGGCCGCGCTCTCCGACGGCCAGGTCGCCGTGCGCAACTCGCGCCACCCCGAAGGTCCGGCGCTCGTCTACACCAGCGCCGAGATCTCCGCGTTCGTCCGCGGTGTGAAGGACGGCGACTTCGACGGCCTACTCCCCGGCCGCTGAGGTCAGGCAAAACCCGCGGATGGCCGGAAGGCGCCGGACACAGGCCGGCACCTTCCGGCTCCTTCACTCCCCGCAGTTATCCGGAACCTCGGTGCTACGATCCTCTTTTGAGTCCCGAAAACTTGCGGACGGTATCGGCGCGACCGCCGAGGGGATGAACATGACTGCAGCTCAACCGGAATACGCTCCCTCGGGTTCGGATGTGCTGAGCCTTCAGCGCGGCGGTCCGACCGTCCAGCGCATCATGCTGGGCACGCGCCTGCGCCGCCTGCGCGAGTCCCTCAACATCACCCGGGACACGGCCGCTTCGGCGATACGAGCCTCGGACGCCAAGCTCTGCCGCATGGAGCTGGGCCGCGTCGGCTTCAAGGAGCGCGACGTAGCCGACCTGTTGACGCTGTACGGCCTCCAACAACCCGATCTGCGCCAGGAGTTCCTGGACTCCGCCCGCCGTGCCAACGAACCCGGCTGGTGGCGCGCGTACGGCGACGCCTTCCCGACCTGGTTCGAGCAGCACCTGGGTCTGGAGGAAGCGACCTCCCTCATCCGCACCTACGAAGTCCAGTTCATCCCGGGCCTGTTGCAGACCGCCGCGTACGCCGAGTCCGTCATCCGGCTCGGCCGGCCCGTCGACACCCCGGACGCGATCCAGCGCCGTGTCGAACTCCGCATGACCCGGCAGGAGTTGCTCACCAGACCCGACGCTCCGAGGCTGTGGGTCGTGGTGGACGAGGCGGCGCTGCGCCGGCCGCTCGGCGGGGCGGACGTGATGCGCGAGCAGCTGCGGCACCTCATCGAGACGGCCGCCCTGCCGAACGTCACACTCCAGGTGCTGCCGTTCACCGTGGGCGGCCACGCGGCCGCCGGCGGTCCGATCACCGTGCTGCGCTTCCCGGTGCCGGACCTGCCGGACATCGTCTACCTCGAACAGCTCACCAGTGCCCTCTACTTGGACAAGCCCGAAGAGGTCGACCGCTATCTCGCGGTCATGGACCGGCTGAGCATGGTGGCTTCACCGGCCCCCGAGTCGGTGGCCTTCCTGGAGAAGCTCCTCAAGGACATGTGAGGACAGCCGGGTTCCGGCCGCCGCTCAGACCCTCGACCGGTACAGCCCGAACTCCGCGACCCTCACGGTGTCTCGGGCTGCCGTCACGCGAACTCGCCAGCGCCGGGCCCGTACAGGCGCGGTCAGCAGCAGGATGCGGCTCGCGCCGATCGTTCCCGCGCGGGTCACCTCCGTCCACGCCCCGTCGACGTACGCCTCGACCACGAAGCCCTCGACCTGCTGGCCGTAGCGCCCTGTGTCCTCCGCCAACCGGACGCGGTCGACGGCCTGTTCGGTGCCCAGGTCGACGGTGACGCGGCCCTGCGAGGTGGTCGTCCGGGCCCCGAGCGCCAGGTCCTCGGGCAGTTCCCGGTCCACGCGCTCGCGGAACTCGCGCAGGCGTGCCACGTCCGGGGCCGCCAGCACGCCGTCCGTGTCCGGTGGGACGTTGAGCAGCAGGACCGAGTTCCGGCCGACCGAGCCGAAGTAGATGTCGATCAACTCGTCGACGCTCTTGGGGACTTGGTCCGGGTGGTAGAACCAGCCGTCGTGGATCGACACATCGCACTCGGCGGGCCACCACTGCAAGTAGTCGGTGTTCGACTGTGCCGAGACGAGCGCGCTACGACTGCCCTCGTCGGCGGTGTCGTAAGACAACGCCCAGTCCGTCCGCCCGTACTGCTCCTCCTTCACCGGCAGGACGCTCCACTCGTCCTCCCGCGCGATGCCGCCCTCGTTGCCGACCCAGCGCACGTCCGGGCCGGTCACGGCGATCGCCGCGTCCGGGGCCAGCGACCTGACCAGGGTGTACCAGCTGTCCCAGTCGTAGTCCTCTACGTGGCCCGGCGGGATGCGGCCCTGGGCGCCGTCGAACCAGACCTCGTCGAGCGGGCCGTACTCGGTCAGTACTTCGTAGAGGGTGTTGAGCATGTGGGCGCCGTAGTCGGTGGCGTCCAGTGTATAGAGGGTGTCCGGGGAGCGGTCGTCGCCGTCGACGAGTGTCGGGATCGTGCGCGTGACGCGTGCGCTGCCGTTGGCGTAGACGCCGTGGAGGTACTGGTTCTCGTCGGCGGGCGAGAGGTAGACGCCGGCCTTGAGGCCGTACCGCCGCATGGAGTCGGCGAAGGAGCGCAGTACGTCGCCCTGGCCCGCACGCCAACTGCTGTACGCGACCGTGTGGTTGGTGTAGCGGGAGGGGTAGAGGACGAAGCCGTCGTGGTGCTTGACGGTGAGGATGGCGAGCTTGAAGCCGCCGTCGCGCAGGGCGCGGGCCCACTGGTCGGTGTCGAGACCGGCCGGCTGGAACACGTCCGGGTCCTCGTCACCGGTCCCCCACTCAAGGCCGGTGAAGGTGTTCACGCCGAAGTGCAGGAACGCCGTCCGCTCCAGTTCCTGCCAGGCCACCTGCCGTGCGGTGGGCCGGACTTGGGAGGCCTTGCGGACCAGGTC
>NZ_JBLTJC010000312.1:0-12366 GCF_048158785.1 Streptomyces colwelliae
GTCAGAAGTGTATAAGAGACAGGCCCGGCTACGGCCAGCCGCCCGCGCCTCCCGGCTACGGACAGCAGCAGCCTCCCTTCGGGCAGGTCCCCGGCCAGGCCGCCGGCTACGGAGTGCCCCAGGGCTCTCCCCAGGGCGCCGGTGTGTCGGCCGCGCTGGAGAAGTTCAAGGAGACGCCCACCGGGCAGCGCTGGACGCAGCAGAACAAGAAGCTCATCCGCGTCGACCTCGGCATCGGCGGCCAGCCCGTGCTCGCCCGCCAGGGCAGCATGGTGCTCTACCAGGGCAAGGTCGACTTCGGCTACAAGGGCGCCGGATTCGCCGGACGGATCGTGGGCAACGCGACCGGCCAGGAGATGCAGCTGATGCGCTGCACGGGCCAGGGCCAGGTGTTCCTCGCCGAGAACTCCACGCATCTGCACCCCGTCGAGCTCCAGGGGGACGCGATCTGCGTCTCCGCCGAGAACGTTCTCGCCTTCGACGAGAGCCTCCAGTACGAGGTCCGGCGCATCGAGGGACACGGCATCCCCGGGGGCGCGCTGTTCACGATGCAGTTCCAGGGGACCGGCACCATCGTCGTGAAGACCCACGGCTCGCCCGTCGTGCTGCCGGTCACGCCGACCACGTTCGCCGACTGCAACGCGGTCGTCGCCTGGTCCGCGGCCGCCCAGGTGATCGTCTCCAGCCAGGTCCGGATGCGCCGCAACGCCTATCCGGGCGACACCGGGGAGAGCGTCAACCTGCAGTTCCGGGCCGCCCCCGGCAACTTCATCGTCGTCCAGCCGTACGAGGTCTGAGGGAGCCCGTCATGAACCAGCCGCTCGCGGGCTACGCCCCCGCACCCGTCTCCGCCCGCATGGAGAACCACGGCAACAACATGCTGAAGGTCGCCATGCAGACCGGAAGCGACCTCTTCGCGCGCGTGGGCTCGATGATCGCCTACGAAGGCTTCATCCAGTACGAGCCCAACCCGCCGGCCGTGCGCCAGATCGCGCGCGACTGGATGACCGGCGAGGGCGCGCCCCTGATGAAGTGCTCCGGGGACGGACTGCTCTACCTCGCCGACTACGGCGCGGACGTCGTCGTGATCAACCTCAACGGCGACGGGATCTCCGTCAACGCCACCAACCTGCTCGCCTTCGACGCCCACCTCACCTGGGGCGTGGAGCGGGTCAAGGGGCTGGCGAAGTTCGCCGGACAGGGCCTGTGGAACACCAAGATCACCGGCCAGGGCTGGGTCGCGCTGACCTCCCGCGGCAAGCCGATCGTCGTCGACTGCGGAGGTGGCGAGGACGAGACCTACGTCGACCCGGACGCGCTCGTCGCCTGGTCCCCGAACCTCAAGGTGAAGGGCAAGCGCAGCTTCAAGGCGCAGTCGCTGATCGGCCGCGGCAGCGGCGAGGCCTACCAGATGGCCTTCTCCGGGCAGGGCATCGTCGTCGTCCAGCCCAGCGAGGACAGCACCGACCGTCTCCGGTTCCGGGGCTGAGGGGGGAACACGACACCATGCAGAGCCCGCTTTTCGCGTTCAACGACTCGCAGTCCCAGGACCGCTACAGCCTCCAGAACAAGCAGATGCTGCGCATCGTCCTGGAGGGCCACGACGACATCCTCGCCCGCAAGGGCACCATGGTCGCCTACCAGGGGCTCGTCGAGTTCGACGCCGAGTACCAGAGCAACCAGCAGGGACGCGCGCGTGCCTACACCGGCGAGGGCCTCAGCCTGATGCGCTGCCACGGGCAGGGCACCGCCTTCCTCGCCAACCTCGCCCAGCACATCCACGTAGTGGATGTGGAGCAGGACGGCCTGACCGTCGACAGCAGCTACGTCCTGGCGATGGACTCCTCGCTGCACCACGAGGTCATCGCCGTCGACAGCCTGTACGGCATCTCCGGCTCCGGGAAGTACCAGCTCAACATCACCGGCCGCGGCAAGGTCGCCCTGATGACCTCGGGCGCGCCCCTGATGATGCAGGTCACGCCCGACAAGTACGTCAACTGCGACGCCGACGCGATCGTCGCCTGGTCCACCGGTCTGCGCGTCCAGATGCAGGCCCAGACGCACTCCTCCGGGGTGTGGCGGCGCCGCGGCAACACCGGTGAGGGCTGGGAGCTGAGCTTCATGGGCAGCGGTTACGCGCTCGTCCAGCCCAGCGAACTGCTGCCGCCGCAGAACGCCGCGATCGGCCAGGGCGTCGCCGCCCAGTTCGGCATGGGCCAGCACGGCGCGCACGCACAGAACCAGGGCAACGTCTGGAGCTGAGCGTCCGGAAAACCAACGTAAGGGGCGCCCGCCATCGCGGGCGCCCCTTACACGTTCAGCGCTTGCCACACCCCGCTCAGAGCCTGGCGCGCGTCGCCTCCAGCAGCCGTAGGACCGAATCGTCCGCTACGGACGGGACCTCGTCGTAGGGGAACCAGCGCAGGTCCAGGGACTCGTCGCTGATCTCCTGGACGGCGCCGGGGGGTGCCAGCACCGCGTACTGGACGTCGTAGTGGCAGTGGCACGGCGGGGGGATCGGGTGCCGGTCCAGGCGGACCGGGCCGCCCGGGAGCAGGGTCAGGCCGGTGATGCCGGACTCCTCCGTGGCCTCGCGCAGGGCCGCCGTCTCCAGGGAGGTGTCCTCCGGCTCGCAGTGGCCGCCCATCTGGAGCCACATCCGCAGCTTCTTGTGCAGGGTCAGCAGGACCCTGCCGTGCTCCGGGTCGATCACCAGGGCGCTCGCCGTCACGTGACCGGCGTGGCAGGACTTCCACATGCCGTCCGGGTGGGCGGCCAGGTGGTCCAGGTAGCTCTGGCGCAGGTCTGTCTGGTCCTCGTAGCTCTTCAGTACGAGGACCGCGTCGTCGTACAGGCTCACTCGGTGTCGTCGTCCTTGGAGTCCTCGTCCTTCTTCAGGTCCGGCTTCTCCGCGGTGCCGCTCGCCGCCTCGCCGAGCATCTTGTCCAGCTCGGAGAAGTCCAGCTGCTCGCGGTGCACGAAGCCGTCCGGGTCGTCCAGGTCGGAGGCCGTCGGCAGCATGTCCGGGTGGGCCCACAGGCCGTCCCGGCCGTCGACACCGCGCGCGTCCGTGAGCGAGGCCCACAGGCGGGAGGCGTCGCGCAGCCGGCGCGGGCGCAGCTCCAGGCCGATCAGCGTGGCGAACGTCTGCTCGGCGGGACCACCCGTCGCGCGACGGCGCCGCAGGGTCTCGCGGAGCGCGTCGGCCGATGTCAGACGCGGCTTCGCGGCCGCGTGGACCACCGCGTCCACCCAGCCCTCGACGAGCGCCAGAGCCGTCTCCAGACGGGCCAGCGCGGCCTTCTGCTCCGGGGTGTCCTCCGGCTGGAACATGCCCTGCTGGAGGGCGTCCTGGAGCTGCTCCGGGTTCTGCGGGTCGAACTGGCCGACCACGTCCTCCAGCTTGGCGGTGTCGACCTTGATCCCGCGCGCGTACCCGTCGACCGCGCCGTACAGGTGCGAGCGCAGCCACGGCACGTGGGCGAACAGGCGCTGGTGGGCGGCCTCGCGCAGGGCGAGGTAGAGCCGCACCTCCTCCTGGGAGATGCCCAGGTCCTTGCCGAACGCCTCGATGTTCAGCGGCAGCAGCGCGGCCTTGCCGACCGGGCCGAGCGGCAGACCGATGTCGGTCGAGCCGACGACCTCGCCCGCGAGCGTGCCCACGGCCTGCCCGATCTGCGTGCCGAACATGGCGCCGCCCATCGAGCGCATCATGCCGATCAGCGGGCCCGCCATGGCCTGCATCTCCTCCGGCAGGACGTCACCCATGGCCGCGCCGACACGCTCGGCGACCGGGTCCACGAGCTCCTTCCACGCGGGCAGGGTCGCCTCGACCCACTCCGCGCGGGACCACGCCACGGCGGTGCCGGCGCCCGACGGCAGCGAGGTCGCGTCGTCCAGCCACAGGTCGGCCAGGCGCACGGCCTCCTCGACCGCACTGCGGTCGGCGGGACCGATACTCGCGTCCTTCGTGCCGTCCTGCGTGCCCTGGGAGACCGTCTGGCGGGCGATCTGCTTGGCCATGTCCCAGTTCACCGGGCCGCCCTCGTACGAGAGCATCTGGCCCAGCTGCTGGAACGCGGCGCCCAGGTCAGTGGGGTTCAGGGAGCCGAACATGGCTGCGAGCGGATTGTCCGCGCCGGGGCCGCCAAAGCCCCCGGCACCGGGCAGCCCGCCAAAACCGAACGGGTTGGCCGGTTCCTGACCACCACCGCTCTCCTGGTCCTTCTTCTTGCCCTCGTCGCCGTCGTCCGGCTCCTCCGGCGGAAGGCCGAATCCGAATGGGGTGTCACTCACGGGATTCCTCGGCTGTTAAGGCCGCCGGTTCTCTCCGACGGCACGACTGCCCTTCAACACCACCCAGCGTAGACACCGCGGGCCGATCGGGCCTCGGTGCTTCGCCGAGACCCGGCCTGCGGCAGGATGGATGCCACCTGGTCCGGACGCGTCACGCGCATCCGTACTGAAGACAACCGCTGGAGACGCCCGGTGAGTTCCCCAGATCCGCAGGTTCGCGCAGCGCGAAACCACTCAACCAGTCCCGCCGTGCGCGGGCCCGTCGTCGCGGTCACCGGCGCCGCGTCCGGGGTCGGGGCGCTGCTGACCGAGCGGCTCGCCGCCTCCGAGGAGATCAAGCAGGTCATCGCCATCGACGAGCGGCGCGGCGAGTGCGCCGCGGCGCAGTGGCACATCCTCGACGTACGGGATCCGGCCATCGCGGAGAAGCTGCGCGGCGCGGACGTCGTCGTCCACCTGGCGCTCGACCTCGACCTGGAGACCGACCCGGCCGCCCGTTCGGCGTACAACGTCCGGGGGACGCAGACCGTCCTGACCGCCGCCGCGGCCGCCGGTGTCCACCGGGTCGTGCTGTGCACCTCGGCGATGGTCTACGGAGCGCTGCCCGACAACGAACTGCCGCTCTCGGAGGACGCCGAACTGCGCGCCACAGCGGAGGCCACCGGTGTCGGCGACCTCCTGGAGGTCGAGCGGCTCGCGCGACGCGCGCCCAGGGCGCATCCCGGGCTCAATGTGACCGTCGTACGCCCCGGAGTGCTCGTCGGAGGCACCGACACCGCGCTGACCAGGTACTTCGAGTCGCCCCGGCTGCTGGTGGTGGCCGGGTCGCGGCCCGCCTGGCAGTTCTGCCATGTCGAGGACCTGTGCAGCGCCCTGGAGTACGCCGTCCTGGAGAAGGTCGAGGGGGAGCTGGCCGTCGGCTGCGACGGGTGGCTGGAGCAGGAGGAGGTCGAGGAGCTCAGCGGCATCCGCCGTATGGAGCTGCCGTCCGCGGTCGCGCTCGGCGCGGCGGCCCGGCTGCACCGGATCGGGCTCACCCCGTCCCCGGCCGGCGACCTCGCGTACACGATGTACCCCTGGGTGGTGAGCGGGAGCCGGCTGCACGACGCGGGCTGGCGGCCGCAGTGGACCAACGAGGAAGTGCTCGCGGAGCTCCTGGAGGAGGTCTCCGGGCGGCACACGGTCGTCGGGCGACGCCTCGGCCGCAAGGACGCGACGGCGGCGGGTGCCGCGGGCGCGACGGTCGCGCTGCTGGGCGCGGCGGCGGTCGTACGGCGGGCGCGGAAGGCCCGGCGGCGGATCTGACCCGCTCCGGAACCACCGATCACCGTCCTGTAGAAGGCTCCAAGTCCCCACGCGCGTGTGCCTGGTGAAAGTGCTATTCCTCGCTGTCGGCGGGGTGGGGCACGATGGAGGCATGGCATCCACGATCGACCATCCCGGTGAGCAGGCCGCGCAGGATCCCATCAAGCTGATCGGGATCCGGGAGACGCCGCTCTCCGTGGACGAGGTATTCCGGGCCGTGGGGGACGACGCCGCCGGTGGGATGGCCCTCTTCGTAGGGACCGTGCGCAATCACGACAGCGGCGCCGATGTCGACGCCCTGGGGTACTCGTGCCACCCCAGTGCCGAGGCCGAGATGCGGCGCGTCGCCGAGAAGGTCGTCGCGGAGTATCCGGTGCGGGCGCTGGCCGCCGTCCACCGTGTGGGGGATCTCGCCATCGGGGACCTGGCGGTCGTCGTCGGCGTGTCGTGTCCGCACCGGGGCGAGGCCTTCGAGGCGTGCCGGAAGCTGATCGACGACCTCAAGCACGAGGTGCCGATCTGGAAGCACCAGAAGTTCTCGGACGGCACCGAGGAGTGGGTCGGCGCCTGCTGATGCCCCCTCATCGCGCCTGCTGATGTCCATGCGCCGCGCCCGCTGACGGCCGCTCACCGACTTCTCATCCGCCCCTGATCGACTTCTCACCCGCCCTCCGGTTGCGTAACCGCGCCCCGGGCACGAGCGTTGTCAGTGGGGCTGGCTAATCTGCTGATCAGTCAGTTGAGGTCACTCATCCGGGGTTGGGAGGTCGGCATGGCGGCACTCGCCTGGTTGTTGATTCCGCTGGTGGCTGCGATAGGTGCCGGCCTGTGGGGCAGTTGGGCCAACCGGACCCGCAAAGTGCGCAGCGACGGCCCGGAACTGGACGGCTACGCCCGCTTCCGCGAGGCCATGGAGAAGTCCCACTCCGGCACGTGATCGGAAGACGGCCCTGACGGTGCGCTGACAGACGCGTCCCGTACTGTCGTGCCATGCCACGCCGCACCGCGACGATGCTCGCCTCCACCCTGATGCTGATCGCGCTCCTGTGCGCGGGAGTCCTCATCAACGTCCCGTATGCGGAGATGTCGCCGGGCCCGACGGTGAACACGCTCGGGGACCACGACGGCGAGCCGGTGCTGCAGATCACCGGGCGCAAGACCTACGCGACGACCGGTCACCTGAACATGACGACGGTCCGCGTCACCAGCGCCGACTACAACATGAACCTCATCGAGGCCGTGTACGGCTGGCTCGCCCACGACGACAAGATCGTCCCGCACGACACGCTGTACCCCGACGGCAAGACGGAGCAGCAGTCCACCCAGGAGAACGCCGAGGAGTTCAGCCAGTCCCAGGAGAGCGCCAAGGTCGCCGCCCTGGACCAGCTGGGTGTCCCGGTGAAGTCCTGGGTGATCGTCTCGACGGTCGTCAAGGGCACCCCGGCCGAGGGCAAGCTGCACGCCGGTGACGTGATCAAGGCCGTCGACGGTACGACGGTGAAGCAGCCCGACGACGTCGCGAAGCTGGTCACCAAGCACAAGCCCGGCGAGGACGTCGTGTTCACGATCGTGCCCGCCAAGGAGCAGGCCGCCGCAGTGAAGGCGAACAAGACGGCGACCGCGACGAAGAAGATCACGATCACCACCGCGACCTCCGACGACACCGGTGCGAAGCGCGCCATCGTCGGTATCTCGGCCGGAACCGATCACACGTTCCCGTTCACCATCGACATCAAGCTCGCCGACGTCGGCGGCCCGAGCGCCGGCCTGATGTTCGCGCTCGGCATCTACGACAAGCTCACCCCGGGCGACCTCACCGGCGGCAAGTTCGTCGCCGGCACCGGCACGATCGACGACGACGGCAAGGTCGGCCCGATCGGCGGCATCTCGATGAAGACGGTCGGCGCGCGCAGCAAGGGCGCCCAGTACTTCCTGACGCCCGCCGACAACTGCGCTGAAGCCGCCAAGGACACCCCCAGTGGCCTCAGGCTCGTCAAGGTCAACACCATCAAGGACGCGATCAGCGACCTCAAGCTGATCAACAGCGGCAAGACCGACGACCTCCCGAAGTGCAGCACCAAGAGCTGAACGACCCCCTTCTTAAGAAGACCTCGCGTACGACTCCGGGGGCGCCCTCAAGCAGAGGGTGCCCCCGGAGTCGTACGCAAGGAACCGCAGTCGTAGCGGACGACGGTCAGTCCTCGAAGGTCGCCGACAGGGCCTCCGCGAGGCCGGGGACCAGGGCGCCGCCCGTGAGGACCTCCGTGGGGGAGTCCTTCTCGCGCAGGCGCAGGGCCGAGTCGCGGGTGCCGTCGCGCAGGACCGCGACCGTCATCCGGACCTCCTGGCGGTCCGGGTGCTCGGCGACCCACTGGGTGAGCTTCTTCTCGCTCAGCCCCTCAGGGACGGAGGCCTCGGCGGACGGCGGCAGCATCAGGCGCTCGACGGTGAGCGCGCAGCCGACCACCGCGTCGGGCCAGGCGATCGTGCCGAGGAACTCGTCCAGCGGCTTTCCGGCCGGGATCTCCTCCTGCTCGATCGGGGTGAGACCAGTGGTCTCGGACTCGTCCCGCAGGCCGAGTTGGGCCGCGAGGCCGGGTTCCTGGGCCCGCAGCCGCGCGGTGTCTACCAGGGCGAAGAGGCGAGCGGGCTGGTCCCAGCCGAGGCCGGAGGCGTACTCGTCGATCTCGAGTACGGCCCGGGTGAGGGGGTTCGCTGCCATGGGAGTGTTGGACATGGTCACAATCCTGCCTCGTTCATGGCCGGAATCGGGAACCGAGTAAACGGTGAGTAAGTTGCATAGGTGTGGGCCCGCGATCACGCGGGGCTACGGAGGGTCCGCGAAACCGGGGACCTGACGCAACGACAGCGACCAACAGCGAACTTCGAGGTGCGCACCTTGGCTTTCCAGATGCCGGACCGCGGCGGAGGCCCGACAGGGCCGCGGATCAGAGTGGGCCGCCCGTCCCGGCGCGTCCGGACTTTGCTCATGACACTGGGCGTCCTTGCCGTACTCGGCATGGCGTTCACGATGTTCGCGGGCTTCTGGACGGACTGGCTCTGGTACCGGTCGGTGCATTACTCGTCCGTGTTCACCACCACCCTGACGACGAAGATCGGACTCTTCTTCGTCTTCGGCCTGCTGATGGCGGCCGCGGTGGGCGTGAACATCTGGCTGGCGCACCGCCTGCGCCCGCCGCTCAGCGCGATGTCGATGGAGCAGCAGAGTCTCGACCGCTACCGGATGGGCATCGCTCCGTACAAGAAGTGGCTGCTTCTGGCGATCACCGCCCTGGTGGGGCTGATCGCGGGAGCGTCCGCGTCCAGCCAGTGGCGCGTCTGGCTGATGTGGGTCAACGGCGTGCCCTTCCACCAGAAGGACCCGCAGTTCCACCTCGACGTGTCCTTCTACGCGTTCGACCTGCCCTGGTACCGCTTCCTGCTCGGCTTCGGCTTCGCCGCCGCGATCCTCTCGCTGCTCGCCGCCGCGCTGACGCACTACCTGTACGGCGGCCTGCGCATCACCAGTCCGGGCGCGCGCGCCACGGCCGCCGCCACCGGGCACCTGTCGGTGCTGCTCGGCATCTTCGTCGCCCTCAAGGCGGTCGCCTACTGGCTCGACCGGTATGGACTCGCGGTCAAATCCAGCGACTTCAAGGCGACCGGTGACTGGACGGGCCTCAGATACGTCGACGCGAACGCGTATCTGCCGGCCAAGACGATCCTGTTCTGCATCGCCGTCATCTGCGCGCTGCTGTTCTTCGCCACCCTGTGGCGGCGCACCTGGCAGCTGCCCGTCATCGGCTTCGGCCTGATGGTGCTCTCCGCGATCCTCATCGGCGGCCTGTACCCGGCGATCGTCCAGAAGTTCACGGTCCAGCCGAACGAGCAGGCCAAGGAAGCCCCGTACGTCCAGAAGAACCTCAAGGCGACGCGCGAGGCCTACGGGATCGACGACACCAAGGTCACCGAGTACTCGGGGACGAGCACCACCAAGGACAAGACCAAGCTGCGCTCCGATGTCGACTCCACGGCGAGCGTCCGGATCGTGGACCCGAACGTCGTGTCGCCCACGTTCCAGCAGCTCCAGCAGATCAGGAACTACTACGCGTTCCCGACCAACCTGGATGTCGACCGCTACAGCGAGGACGGCAAGGACCAGGACACGGTCATCGGTCTGCGTGAGCTGAACCTCAACGGCATTCCGAAGAACAACTGGATCAACGACCACTTCCGCTACACCCACGGCTACGGCGTGGTCGCCGCCAAGGGCACCGAGGTCGACTCCGAGGGCCGCCCGGTCTTCACCGAGTCCGATCTGCCGTCCACGGGTGACCTCGGCAAGTACGAGCAGCAGATCTACTACGGCGAGAAGACCACCACGTACTCGATCGTCGGCGGTCCCCAGAAGGAGATCGACTACTCCGACGACAGCGGCGAGAAGACCACCAGCTACACGGGCAAGAGCGGGGTCAACCTCTCCAACCCGCTCAACCGGGCCGCGTACGCGGTGGCGTTCAACGAGCCGCAGATCCTGTACTCCGGTGCGATCGGCGAGGGTTCGCGGATCCTGTACAACCGCACGCCCAAGGAGCGCGTCGAGGCGGTGGCGCCCTGGCTGACCATCGACGGCGACGCCTACCCGGCGGTCGTGGACGGCCGTATCCAGTGGATCGTCGACGCGTACACGACGAGCAACGGATACCCGTACGCCTCGCGTACGACCCTCGGTGACACCACGGCCGACTCGCTGACCGCGACCAACAACAACCGCGCGGTGGTGGCCCAGCAGAACCAGGTCAACTACATCCGCAACTCGGTGAAGGCGACCGTCGACGCGTACACCGGTGCCGTCAAGCTGTACCAGTGGGACACCGAGGACCCGGTCCTGAAGACCTGGATGAAGGCGTTCCCGAACACGGTCGAGCCCAAGAAGGACATCTCGGCCTCGCTGATGGCCCATCTCCGGTACCCGCAGGACCTGTTCAAGGTCCAGCGCGAACTGCTCACCCGCTACCACGTGACGGACGCGCAGACCTTCCTCAGCGGCAGCGAGGTGTGGCAGGTCCCGAACGACCCGACGAACCAGTCCAACAGCGCGGTGCCGCCGTACTACTTGAGCATGAAGATGCCGGACCAGTCCGCGCAGGCCTTCTCGTTGACGACGACGTTCACGCCGAACGGCAGAGACAACCTCAGCGCCTTCATGGCCGTCGACTCCGAGGCCGGCACCCCGGACTACGGCAAGATCAGAATCCTGAAACTGCCGACCAGTACGACCGTCGGCGGACCTAAACAGGTGCAGAGTGCCTTCAACTCCGAACAGGACATCGCCGAGTCGATCAAGCTGCTCAAGGGCGGCGACTCAGACATCGAGTACGGCAACCTGCTGACGGTGCCTCTCGACGGCGGACTGCTGTACGTGGAGCCCGTCTACGTACGCGGTGGTGGACTCAAGTACCCGCTCCTGCGCAAGGTGTTGGTGGCCTACGGAGGCAAGACCGCCTTCGAGGACACACTGGACGAGGGGCTCAACAAGGTCTTCGGGGCGGAGAGTACGACCACACCGCCACCGGACGAGACCACGACTCCACCGACATCCAGCAACCCCACGGTCCAGGCCGCGTTGAGCGACGCCCAGAAAGCCTTCGACGCCGGGCAACAGGCGTTGAAGAAGGGCGACTGGGAGGCGTACGGGGAGGCGCAGAAGGATCTTCAGTCCGCGTTGCAGCGGGCCGAGGACGCGCAGGCCGCGGCCGACAAGAGCAAGGGCAGCGGCAAGAGCACCAGTAGTCCGAGTCCGAGCAGCAGCCCCAGCAGCGGATAGGTAAAAGCCCACCTCACGCCCGTGGTACGGTTGCAACACAACGGCGCGGGGTGGAGCAGCTCGGTAGCTCGCTGGGCTCATAACCCAGAGGTCGCAGGTTCAAATCCTGTCCCCGCTACTGCTCGCGAAGGCCCGGATCCTTAAAGGATCCGGGCCTTCGCGCTGTGCGAACGCATGTGCCGACGAGGGTGACGGCCGTGCCGCCGGGGGGAGTTGGTGAAACCGTGTTTCGCTTGTCTCTCTGTGGGCATGTCGACAAAACGCTGTAGAGACCTCACTGGCTGCGGTATACCAGGTGTACCCAGGTTGCAGGTGGTGCGACGATGGACGTTATGGGGGACAAGGCAACTCTGTTGGATACAGGGCGTTTTGTGCAGCCTTCCGACCGGGACGAGTCCGGTGACGGGGAGGTTGTCGACGAGGCACGCACACGGCTCGCCGCGCAGGCCGGCGACGTCGAGGCGACGAGTGTCCTCGGAGCGATGCTGCTGCGCCGCGGTGATCTCGACGGAGCCGAGCCCCTGCTGCGTGCCGCCACGGCCGAGGGCGACCGGGCCGCCGCCAACAACCTGGGTGTCCTCCTGCACCAGCGCGGATACACCGACGAGGCCGCCGGCTGGTGGCGGATCGCCGCCGTGGCGGGGTCCGCGGCCGCCGCGCACGCGCTCGGCCGGTACCACCGCGAGCGCGGAGACGAGCCCGCCGCCGAGTACTGGCTGCGCCAGTCCGCCGAACAGGGCCACGCGCTGGGCGCGTACGCGCTCGCCGACCTGCTGGAGCACCGCGGGGACAGTGCGGCCGAGCAGTGGATGCGGTCCGCCGCCGAGCGCGGGCACCGCGAGGCCGCGTACCGGCTGGCGCGGGCGCTCGACCGGCGGGTGCCGCACGAGGACGAGCGGGAGTACGACGGCGGAGACGGGCGTGGGGTTGGGGACGGG
>NZ_JBLTJC010000313.1:0-12320 GCF_048158785.1 Streptomyces colwelliae
GGGCCGTGCCCGTGCCCGACGAACTGCGCCCCTGGATCGCGCGCGTAGGCGCCCTGCGGCTCGACGCCGTGCCGCAGGAGCCGTTCGTGCATCTCCCGGACGCCGACAACCCCCATCGGCCCTGAAGGGGCCTCGTCCTCAAACGCCGGACGGGCTGAGATTGCCTGAACCGGCGCCTGGACAGTCGAACGCCGGACGGGCTGGAAATGCCCGTCCGGCGTTGGTCATTGGTCCCCGATACCGGCGGCCCATTGGCCCTGCCGCGAGGTCCACGGCGCCGCCAGGCTGGCCCCATGAGCCTCGCCTTTCTCCTCACCACCCTCGTCGTGGTCGCCACCCCCGGCACCGGTGTCGTCTACACCCTGGCCGCCGGTCTCTCCCGGGGGCGCCGCGCGAGCGTCCTCGCGGCCTTCGCCTGCACACTTGGCATCGTGCCGCACGTACTGGCCACCGTCATCGGGCTGGCCGCGCTGCTGAACGCCAGTGCCGCCGCCTTCCAGATCCTCAAGTATGCCGGTGTCGCCTATCTCCTCTACATGGCGTGGGCGACGGTGCGGGACAAGGAGGCGATCACGGTGGAGCAGGACACCGCGCCGCGCTCGGCCGGGCGGGTCGTCGTCCGGGGTGTGCTGATCAACATCCTCAACCCGAAGCTGACGATCTTCTTCTTCGCGTTCCTGCCCCAGTTCGTGAGCCCCGACCAACCCCACTCCGCCGTAAGGATGTTGGCGCTCAGCGGTGTCTTCATGCTGGTGACGTTCGTCGTCTTCGCCGCCTATGGCGTCCTCGCGGCCTCCGTCCGCAGCCACGTCACCTCACGGCCCAGGGTGATGGCGTGGCTGCGGCGGAGTTTCGCGGGGTCGTTCGTGGCGCTGGGGGCGAAGCTCGCCTTCACGGCCAGGTGAGTCTCAACGCCCTTGCAGGGCCTTGACGTTGTCGCCGAACGTCCAGTTCTTCGAGCCGTCCCAGTTGATCGACCAGGTCATCAGGCCCTTGAGGCTCGTGCCGTAGTGCTTCCACGCCTGGGAGACCAGGGACGGTGACATGTAGCCGCCGCCCGCGCCCGACTGGGCGGGCAGGCCCGGTACTTGCTTGTCGTAGGGGACCTTGATCGTCGTACCCTGCACGACGAGGCCCTTGTTGAGGCAGTCGGTCTGGGCGGTGAAGCCCGCGACCGTGCCGGCGGAGTACGAGTCGCCGGAGCAGCCGTACATGCTGCCGTTGTAGTACTGCATGTTGAGCCACCACAGGCGGCCGTTGTCCGCGTACTTCTTCACGATCGGGAGATACGCGCCCCAGATCGAGCCGTACGTGATGCTGCCGCCGGTGACGTACGCCGTCTCCGGGGCCATCGTCAGGCCGAAGCCGGCCGGCATCTGGGCGAGGATGCCGTCGATGATGCGGATCAAGTTGGCCTGGGACGTGGAGAGTTGGGTGATGCTGCCGCTGCCCACCAGGCCCGTCTCTATGTCTATGTCGATGCCGTCGAAGTTGTACTTCTTCAGGATCGGGACGATCGTCGAGACGAACTTGTCGGCGACCGTGGACGAGCTGAGGTCGATGCCCGCGGCCGCGCCGCCGATCGACATCAGGATCGTCTGGCCGGAGGCCTTCGCCGCGCACATCTCGGCCGGCGTGGCCACCTTCACGCCCGCGTCCATGCCGTCCTCCCACAGGGCCGTTCCGTCGGAACGGATGACCGGGAAGGCCGCGTTGATCACGTTGTAACCGTGGGTGGCGATAGCGGAGTTGGTGATCGGGGTCCAGCCGAAGGGCGGATGGACGCCGTTGGAGGAGCCGTCCCAGTTCTCCCAGTAGCCCTGGAGGACCTTGCCGGCGGGGCGGGACTTCACGGCGCAGGTGTCGGCGGCGGACGCCGTCGCGGCGATGGGGAGTTGGGCGAGGCAGGCCGTCGTGAGGGCGGCGGCGAGCAGGCGCAGGGCACGGCGGAGCATACGGGCCTCCCGGTGGGGGTGCGGTGAGGTGTCGTAGGCATGACAGTGCGCGTGGTCCAGACCTTTCGTCAAGAGGTCCGTACCGGCCGACCGTGCTGACAAGTATGGAATGACAGATATTGAAATCTGTCAGCTGTCATGTCAAGGTGGAGTGCATGACGATCCCCACGCGCACTCTCGGAACCACCGGCCCCCAGGTCTCCGCCCTCGGCCTCGGCTGCATGGGCATGTCGGCGTTGTACGGCGACGCGGACCGGGCCGAGTCCATCGCCACCGTCCACGCCGCCCTCGAAGCGGGCGTCACGCTCCTCGACACCGGCGACTTCTACGCCATGGGTCACAACGAGATGCTGATCGGCGAGGCCCTGCGCGCCGCGCCGGCCGCCCGTCGCGAACAGGCGCTCACCAGCGTCAAGTTCGGGGCCCTGCGCGGTCCGGACGGCGGCTGGAGCGGCTACGACGGCCGGCCCGCCGCCGTGAAGAACTTCGCCGCGTACTCGCTGCAACGCCTCGGCGTCGACCACATCGACGTCTACCGGATCGCCCGGGTCGACCCCGGCGTACCGATCGAGGAGACGGTCGGCGCGATCGCCGAACTGGTCGAGCAGGGGTACGTCCGGAACATCGGCCTCAGCGAGGTCGGCGCCGACACGATCCGCCGGGCCGCCGCCACCGCGCCGATCGCGGATGTGCAGCTGGAGTACGCGCTGATCACGCGCGGCATCGAGGACCGGATCCTGCCGGTCACCCGCGAGCTGGGCATCTCCGTCACGGCGTACGGCGTGCTGTCCCGGGGACTGATCTCCGGGCACTTCACGACCGACCGGCAGCTCGGCGCGAGCGACTTCCGGGCGCACTCGCCGCGCTTCCAGGGCGAGAACCTCCAGCACAACCTGACCCTGGTCGAGCAGTTGCGGAAGCTCGCCGAGCAGAAGGGCGTCTCCGTCGCCCAACTCGCCATCGCCTGGGTGCTGTCGCGGGGCGAGGACATCGTCCCGCTGGTCGGCGCCCGCACCCGGGAGCGGCTGACCGAGTCGCTGGGCGCGCTGGACGTCGTACTGGACGCGGCGGACCTGGCGGCGATCGAGGCGACCGTACCGGCGGACTCGGCGGTGGGCGACCGCTACCCGTCGGCGATGATGGCGCACCTCGACAGCGAGCGCTGATCCCGCCTGCGGGTACGGTCTTCGTCATGGCAGCGAGCGAGACCCTGACCGCCGAGCGCATCCTCGAAGCGACCGAGGAGGTGCTGCGCCGCCACGGCCCGGCGAAGGCCACCGTGGTGGACGTGGCCCGCGCGCTCGGCGTCAGCCATGGCACCGTCTACCGGCACTTCCGTACGAAGGCGGCGCTGCGGGGGGCGGTCACCAAGCGCTGGCTCGACCGTACGTCGGAGAAGCTGTCCCTCGTCGTGGCGCGGGGCGGCGACCCGGAGGCCCGGCTGCGGGACTGGCTGGCGGGGCTGTTCGAGGCCAAGCGGAGCAAGGCGTGCGGCGATCCCGAACTCTTCGCCACGTATTCGGTGCTCACCCGTGAGACGGGCCTCGGCGATGTGGTCGGCGACCACCTCGCCGAGCTGACCGGCCAGTTGACGGAGATCATCCGGGCGGGCGTCGGGAGCGGTGCTTTCACCGTCGCCGACCCGGAGATCGCCGCCCGCACGGTGTTCCAGGCCACGGGCCGCTTCCACGACCCGGTCTACGCGGACGAGTGGCAGAAGCCGGGCGCGGAGGCGGAGTTCGAGGCGATGGTGGAGCTGTTGCTGCGGGGACTGCGGGGCTGAGGATCAGCTGCTCGCCGTGCACCGCCAGAAGTCCCGCATCACCTTCGTCGGGGTCGGGTTGGCCATACCCGCCTGGGTCAGCAGGATCGTGACCGTGCCGGTGGGCGGGACGATGTGGGCCGTGGTGCCGGTGCCGCCGACCCAGCCGTAGCGGCCGGGGACGTTCCACGGGTCGATCGGGGTGACGTCGACCTGGCCGCCGTAGCCCCAGCCCTGGCCCTCCAGGAAGAGGGCGCCGGCCTCGCGCTGGGCGGCCGTGAGGTGGTTCGTGGTCATGCGGCTCACCGAGGTGGGGGTGAGGAGTTCGCGGCCGGAGCCCAGGAGCATGCGGGCGAAGGCCAGCCAGTCGTCCGCCGTGGAGACCAGGCCGCCGCCGCCCGAGGGGAACGCGGGGATCCCGTTCCACTGGCCGTCCGGGGTGTCCGTCAGTTCCAGGGTGCCCGCCGGGGTGGGGCTGTAGTAGCTGGTGAAGCGCGACCGCTTCGACTCCGGGACCTCGAACGCCGTGTCCGTCATGCCCAGCAGTTCGAAGATCCGCTCGGCCAGGAACTCCGGGAGGGCGCGGCCTGACGCGCGTGCGATCAGCACGCCTTGCAGGTCGGACGCCGTGCCGTACAGCCAGGCCTCGCCCGGCTGGTGCAGGAGCGGGACCCGGGCCAGGTCCGCGACCCAGGTGTCCGGGTCCGGCCACGACTGGAGGAACCGGCCGTCCTTCTGCACCCCGAACAGCGACCGCACCGCCGGGAGTGAGAAGTCGGACGGGAAGCCCCAGCCCGGGCGGGAGCTGAGCAGGTCCTCGACCGTGATCGGGCGGGCCGCCGGGACCAGGTCGTCGACCGGGCTCGACGGGGTGCGGACCACCATGGGCTTCGCCAGCTCCGGCAGCCACTCGTCCACGGGGGAGTCGAGGCCCAGGACCCCGTCCTCCACCAGCATCAGCACCGCCGCCGCCGTGATCGGCTTCGTGATCGACGCGATACGGAAGATCGAGTCCCGGGCCATCGGCGCGGAGCCCTCCGCGTCCACGGAACCGACGGCCACCACCTCGACGTCGCCACCACGGGCCACGAGACCCACGGCACCGGGGACCGTCCGGCCCTGGACATGTCGGATCAGGGTCTCGCGGAGTTCGCTCATCGATGGGCCTTCCGGTGCCGGTCGCGGTCGTAGGTGCAGTCGTACGCAGGAGACGTACGAGAGATACGACCGGAGCGGCCACGGAAACTCATCGGTGACCCACGGCTACGCCGCCGACGGGTCCACCGTCGCCTGGTGCTCCTCGGCCAGATGCTCCTCCGCCTTCAGCCAGGGCAGGAACTGCGCGTTCTTCTTCCAGCCGCACGTCTCGCAGCTGATCGTGCGCCTCGCACCGGTGCGCAGCACCCGGACGACGTGCTCGCGTCCGTGCTGGTCCCATCGGCTCACCTTGCTCGTGTTGATCTCCAGCATGATGTCTCGCCTCCGTCACAGAGTGTGCAGCAAGACCAACATCAACAGGGCTCAATTCACGCCGAGTTGTCCAAGCTGTGAACATGACATCCCGGGTTTCGTCCGGTATGCGGTCCGGTATGCCGTCCGGCATGTCATCCGATCGTGCGCGGCAGCCGCAGGCTGAGCAGGCCGGTCAGCACGACTCCGGCCAACTGCACCAACAGCGTTGTCGCCAGGGCGTCCTGCATGCCCATCCCCGGGACCAGGGAGAGGAAGAGGGTGCCGAGGGTGGCCACGCCCAGTGCCAGCGCGGACTGCTGGGTGGTGACCATGACTCCCGCGCCCACACCGGCACGGGCGGCGGGGACCTCGGACAGGATGATGCGGAAGATGATGGGGAGTTGGAGCGCCTGACCGGCGCCGGCGACCGCCGCGCCCGGAAGCAGTTCGACGAATCCGAGGTGCGGCCAGGAGCGCCACACGGCCAGCACGATCAGGCCCAGACCGACCGCCTGCACGACCGAACCGGCCGTCACGACCCGCGTGCCGTACCGGGTCACCAGACGCGGCCCGGCGAGCGAGGCGAGGAAGAAGGTCACCGCCAGCGGGACGAGCGCGAGGCCCGCCGCGACCGGGCCGAGACCCGCGCCGCTCTGCAACGCCACCGCGATCACGAACATGAACCCGCTGAAGCCGATCGCGAACGGCAGGATCATCACCAGACCGCGCCTGAGCGAGGTCAGCGCCAGGAGACTCGGCGGCACCAGCGGCGTACGGCCCTGCCGGTCCGCCCTGCGCTCCACCGCGTAGAACGCCGACGCGAGCCCCGGGAACGCGGCCAGCGACAGCCACGTCCACAGCGGCCAGCCCGCCGCCCGGCCCTCGGTCAGCGGGACCAGCAGCGCCAGCAGGGACGCGCCGAGCAGGAAGGTGCCGGGCACGTCCACCGGCTCCGGGTGCTGGGAACGCGTCTCCGGTACGACCTTGGCGGCCAGGAACAGACCGACGATGACGACCGGCACGTTCACCAGGAACACCGCGCGCCAGCCGGTACCGGCGATGTCCGCGGCGACCAGGACCCCGCCGAGGATCTGGCCGGCCACCATGGCGAGGCCGGCGGTCGCGCCGTACAGGCCCATCGCCTTGGCGCGGCGCGGGCCCTGGGTCGCGGACTGGATGGTGGCGAGGACCTGCGGGAGCATCGCCGCGGACGCCGCGCCCTGCGCGATCCGCGCGGCGACCAGCGTCCAGGCGGTCGGCGCGAGCCCGCACGCCAGCGAGGTCAGGCCGAACGCGGCCATCCCGCCCAGGAACAGCCGACGGCGCCCGAACAGGTCGCCGAGCCGGCCACCGAGGACGAGCAGCACGGCGTACGAGACTCCGTAGCCGGCGACGACGAGTTCGAGGACGGCCTCGCTCGCGGAGAGGTCCTTGCCGATGGTCGGCAGGGCCACGTTGACGATGAAGAAGTCGATGAGGGGCAGCGCCGCGGCCAGCAGCACCGTGAACAGTCCGAGGCCGCTGAGCACGGGTGCAGCCGCCGGGGATCGGACGGTGCGGGAAGCGATGGTTTCGGTCACGCTGCCGAGCGTGCGCCTTCCGCGAGACGGGTACCAGAGTGTCCTTATCCTGGTAGCAGGACTACCTGGAAACAGGCTCCGCGCGGCGGCAGACTGGAGCGATGACGACGATGGCACAGGAGACGACGACGGGGGCGGCGGTCACGAGGGCAGCGGCCGAGGTGGCGGTCGCTCCGCAGAACGCGTCCACGGTCCGGCGTCATGAACTCGCCGTCTTCCTGCGCCACCGCAGGGAGCACATCACCCCCGAGCAGGTCGGCCTCCCGCGCGGCACCCGGCGCCGTACGCCCGGCCTGCGCCGTGAGGAGGTCGCGCAGCTCGCCGCGGTCGGGGTCACCTGGTACACGTGGCTCGAACAGGCCCGGGACATCCAGGTCTCCGTACAGGTCCTCGACGCCCTCGCCCGCACCCTGCTGCTCGACCCGAGCGAGCGCGCCCACCTCTTCCAGCTGGCCGACGCGACCGACCCGCGGCCGGCGACGGTCTGCCCGGTCGTCACGCCCGCCCTGCGGGAGATGCTGGACCAGCTGGACCCGATCCCGGCCTGTCTTCAGAACGCCAGGTACGACATCCTCGCCTACAACCGGACGTACGGAATGCTGCTGTGCGACATGGATGAGGTGCCGCCCGAGGACCGCAATTGCATGATCCTCTCCTACACGCACGAGGAGTGGCGGTCGTCGATCGTGCACCTGGAGAAGACCCAACGGCTCATGGCCGCCCGCTTCCGGGGCTCCATGGCGGGCCACCTCGCCGACCCCACCTGGAAGACACTCCTCAAGCGACTGCGCACGTCCCCCGAGTTCTGCGACGTCTGGGACCGCCACGAGGTGATGGGCGCCAGCCCCCGCCGCAAGGAGTTCCGCAACACCCACGTCGGCCGCATCACCGTCGACCACACCGACCTGTGGCTGGGCCCGTCGACGGGCCCGAGGATGGTGACATACGCCCCGGCGGACGAGGAGTCGAGGCAGAGGCTGGAGCGCCTGCACGCAATAGCGCAGGCGAGGTGAGGCTTTTGTTTTCAGGGGCGCGGGGCTGTGACATGTGCGGCTCCGCCGCGTGGGCGCGACCAGCCCGCACGCACCCGCACTCGCTCAACTACACGCTGATCCCCGCCGCTTCGCGTACTTCAACAGACGACAACTGCTCAGCCGTACGTTCAGCAGTCCGACGCGCCCACACCCCAC
Organism: Streptomyces colwelliae; assembly: GCF_048158785.1. NCBI lineage: Bacteria > Bacillati > Actinomycetota > Actinomycetes > Kitasatosporales > Streptomycetaceae > Streptomyces > Streptomyces colwelliae. The sequence goes on from NZ_JBLTJC010000313.1 coordinate 7,940, forward strand.
TGGTAACCGCACCGAGCACCAGCACAGCCACCCCGCACGCCACCAGAATCCACCACCCGGGCCGAGCCGCGGAAACAAACGTCTCCTTGTACGACGACGCGCTCACCCCGGACGCCAACACCGCCCCGACCACGGCAACCCCCAGCGTCTGCCCCAACTGCCGACTGGTGGAGGCAACGGCCGCCGCAACCCCCGCCTGAGCGCGAGGCATCCCGGACACCGCCGTGTTGGTGATCGGCGCGTTCACGAACCCGAAGCCGATCCCGAACAGCGCGTACCCGATGAACCGCGAGACGCCGGACGTCTCCGCCTCGAACCCGGCGAACATCACCGCACTGGCCGTCATCGCGGTCCCCGCGATCAGCAGGGATATGCGCGGCCCCCGACTGCCGACCAGCCGCCCGGAGATCGGTGCGCAGAGGAACGTGGGAACAGCCATCGGCAGCATCCACAGGCCGGCGTGCAGCGCGTCCAGCCCCACCACGTTCTGCAGATACAGCGTGGACAGGAACAGGAAGCCACCCAGTGCCGAGAACGCGCTGATCGCGATCACCGTCGCCCCACTGAACGGCGCCGAACGGAAGAAGCGCAGGTCGATGAGGGGTTCGTCGCGCCGCGGCTCGTACCAGAGGAGACCGGCGAGGGCGGCCAGCGCGAGGATCGCGAAGGGCAGGACCGAGGTGAACCCGGACTCCGGCGCCTCGATGATCGCGTACGTCAGGGAGCCGAACAGGGCGATCACCATGAGCTGGCCGACCGGGTCGGCACGGCGGGCCTTGGGCGCGCGGGACTCGGGGATGAACTTCAGCGTGAGCAGCAGCGCGGCCAGGCCCACCGGCAGGTTGATCCAGAAGATCGAGCGCCAGCCGACCGAGTCCACGAGCAGCCCGCCGATCAGCGGACCGGCGGCCATCGATATGCCGACGACCGCGCCCCACACACCGATCGCGCGGGCGCGCTCGCGCGGCTCGGTGAAGGTGTTGGTGATGATCGACATGGCGACCGGGTTGAGCATCGAGCCGCCGACCGCCTGGATCATGCGGAACCAGATCAGCGCGTCCAGATCGGGTGCCAGGGAGCAGAGCAGGGAGCCGAGGCTGAAGACCACCAGGCCGGCGATGAAGACCCGCTTGCGGCCGATGCGGTCGGCCGTGGAGCCCGCCAGCATCAGCAGGGAGGCCAGGACCAGGGTGTACGCGTCGATCGTCCACTGGAGACCGGAGGTCGACGCGTGCAGGTCGGTCTGCATCGCGGGCAGTGCGACGTTCAGGATGGTCACGTCCAGGCTCACGATCAGCAGACTCATGCAGCAGATCGCGAGCACCAGCTGTCGGCGGCGGTGGCTGAGCTCGGGCATGCGAACCATCGTACGCCAAACTCGATAGTGCGGCTAACTAATTACCGATACATGATCCTGCGGCCGAGCATCGGACGCGGTGCGGGACAATGGAGCAATGTCCACGCCCGTCTCCCCGCTCGCGTCCCCGGCTGTGACCCCTTTGCGGATCGGTCCGCACACCGTCTCGCCGCCCGTCGTCCTGGCCCCCATGGCCGGGATCACGAACGCGCCCTTCCGTACCCTGTGCAGGGAGTTCAGTGGGGGTAAAGGCCTGTTCGTCAGCGAGATGATCACGACCCGGGCGCTGGTCGAGCGCAACGAGAAGACCATGCAGCTGATCCACTTCGACGCGACCGAGACGCCGCGTTCGGTGCAGCTGTACGGCGTGGACCCGGCGACCGTCGGCAAGGCCGTCCGCATGATCGCGGAGGAGGGGCTCGCCGACCACATCGACCTCAACTTCGGCTGTCCCGTACCGAAGGTCACCCGCAAGGGCGGCGGCTCCGCGCTGCCGTACAAGCGGAACCTGCTGCGGGCGATCCTGAAGGAGGCCGTCAGCGGGGCCGGTGACCTGCCCGTCACCATGAAGATGCGCAAGGGCATCGACGACGACCACATCACCTTCCTCGACGCCGGCCGCATCGCCGTCGAGGAGGGCGTCACGTCCATCGCGCTGCACGGGCGCACGGCCGCCCAGCACTACGGCGGTACGGCGGACTGGGACGCGATCGCCCGGCTGAAGGAGCATGTGCCGGAGATCCCCGTGCTCGGCAACGGCGACATCTGGTCGGCGCAGGACGCGCTGCGGATGGTGCGGGAGACCGGGTGCGACGGGGTCGTGGTGGGGCGCGGGTGCCTTGGGCGGCCGTGGCTGTTCGCCGACCTCGTGGCCGCGTTCGAGGGGCGTCAACAGGACGTCCTGGAGCCGTCGTTGCGCGAGGTCGCCGATGTCATGGTGCGGCACGCGACGCTGCTCGGAGAGTGGATCGGGGACGAGGCGCGCGGGGTCATCGACTTCCGTAAGCACGTCGCCTGGTACCTGAAGGGCTTCGCGGTCGGGAGCGAGATGCGCAAGCGCCTCGCGATCACGTCATCACTTGAGGAACTCCGGTCCGGGCTCGACGAGTTGGACCTCGACCAGCCCTGGCCCGTGGGCGCCGACGGGCCCCGCGGCCGTACGTCCGGCAACAACAGGGTGGTGTTGCCGGACGGTTGGCTGAAAGACCCGTACGACTGCGCGGGGATCGGCGAGGACGCCGAACTCGACACCTCAGGTGGTTAGTTCGTCTTCGGGTGCGGGGTCGAGCCGTACGCCGTCAGGAACTTGTCGCGGAAGTCGCTCATCTTCCACACCGGGGCGTCGTGCGCGGGACGCAGGCCGTCGGACCAGTTCCAACTGTCGATCTTCTCAAGGACCTTGGGGTCCTTGGCGACGATCGAGATCGGGACGTCACGGCTGGCGTGGTTGCCGCTGACGCGGGCGATCGGCTGGTGGTCGCCGAGGAAGACGAGCACGGTGTTGTCGTTGCCGTAGCGCTCCAGCCACTGGGTGAGGGAGTTCACCGAGTACTGGATCGACTTGCCGTACTCCTGGCGGGACTTGGTGGTGTCGGCGACGACGCTGGACGCCTTGTTGCCGTTCTTCTCGATCGAGTCGAAGATCGAACCGTCGCCCAGCTGGTCCCAGGGGACGAGCTTCGGGATCGGCGCCCAGGGCTGGTGGCTGGAGGTCAGGATCAGCAGGGACATCAGCGACTTGCCGTCGGTGCGGGGCTTGCTGTGCACCTGGTCCTGGAACTGCTGGAGCGCGTACTGGTCGGGCATCGTCGACCAGCTGAACTTCGGTCCCTGGTAGCCGAGTTGGAAGGCGTTGTAGACCTTGTCGAGGCCGTAGAAGCTCTGCTCCGGCCAGCCCTTCTGGATGCCCGGCATCACGCCGACGGTGTCGTAGTCGCCGGTCTTCTTGAAGGCGTCGGTCAGGCTCAGGTGGTCGCTGGCCATCACCGTGCGGTAGCGCTGCTGGTTGCTGACCCACAGGCCCGACATGGTGGTGGAGTGGCCGAGCCAGCTGCTGCCGCCGTACGTCGCCGAGGTCAGCCAGCCGCTCTTCGCGGCGAAGCCCGCCTTCGAGAGGGCCTTGGTGTCGGCGGAGAGGGTCGCGTCGACGCCGGGCGCCATGATCGGGTCCTCGATCGCGCTACGGCCGTAGCTCTCGATGAAGGTGAAGATCATGTCCTTGCCGCGGAGGTCCGGGACGAGCTGGCTGCCGGGGGTGTTGCCGAAGGCGTCGACCTTGGCGACCTTCTTGAACTCCGCCTCGTCGCGCAGGGTTTCCTGCACCGCGCGCACCTGGTACTTGATGACTCCGGCGGTGTGGTCGGCGGCGAGCGGGATGCCGTGGAACTCGAGCGCGAACGCGGTGAGGGTGATCCAGACCGTGCCGGCGATCAGGGTGCCCTTGGTCGCGATGGCCTTGTAGGTCACCAGCACGTTGCTGAGCCGGACCATCGCCAGCGCGACGAGGACGATCAGCGCGACGATGAGGGTGATGAGGGCGACCGTGATGACCTGCGTGGCCGTCCCGCCGAAGGTGTCCTTCAGATACCCGCGGGCGTCCCCGAACAGGCTCCAGTCCAGGATGATGTTGAAGTGCCGGCCCAGGTATTCGTTGAAGCCCATGTCGAACATGTTCAACACGGCGATGGCCCCGACGAGCGCGCCGAAGCCGGCGGCCAGAATGATCCGGGGCCGCCGCGGCAGGCTCAGCAGAATGACCGCCGCCATGACCGCCTCGGCCGGTACCCGCGCGAACTCCATGAGTCTCAACTGCCCGAGTGTGTTGGGCATTTCGAGGCAGATGTAGACCAGCACGGCCGCGAGGAACGTGACGACCCAGGAGAACGTGAGCGCGGCAACGGGGTGCTTCTCCCGCCAGGCCTGCATACGACGCCGGAGGCCGAGGCGGCTGCTCCAGGTACTCGCCGTGGAAGAAGTCGAAGTCGTGCGGGCTGCTCATGAGCGGTCTCCAGTGGTTCCGGCGGC
>NZ_JBLTJC010000314.1:0-12277 GCF_048158785.1 Streptomyces colwelliae
GCCGATGCCGATGCCGATGCCGATGCCGACGCCGACGCCGGTGGAGGTGCGAGGACCCGAGGAACGGCCGGCTGAGCCGCCGGCGTCGAGTGTGCGGCGCGACGTCCCGCCTGCGACGTCGACGCCCTTGGAGAGCCCGGGTCCCGGCGAGCCGCTGCTGTCGGTCGCGCGGCGCGCTGACGTTTTGTCTGCGGCGTCGACTTCGTTGGTGGTGTCAGGCCCCGGCGTTGTGTCGGCCGCGCCGACGCCCTCGGGCGCGCCAGACCCAGGTTCCTTGGCCGTTGCAGCAACGGGCCCGGACATTCGACGCCCGGATACTCCGTCCGCCGTGTCAACGTCCCCAGGGATTCGAAGCCCCGGTGACGAATCGGTTGCCGGGCGCGTTCAGGTGTCGTCCGAGCCCGCGAGTTTGCCGAAGTCGTGGTCCGGGAGTGATGGGGGTGGGCCGACGTCGAGGCCGTAGTGGTGGTAGAGCTGGAGTTCCTGGTCCGGGGAGAGGTGGCGGCCCACTCCGAAGTCGGGGGCGTCCTTGATCAGGGAGCGTTCGAAGGGGATGTGCAGGGTGCCCTCGATCAGTTCGCTGGGCTCCAGGGGGACGAAGGCGTCTCTGGAGAACAGGCCGGTGCGTATGGCCGCCCACTCCGGTACGCCGGTCGCGTCGTCGAGGTAGACCTCGTCGATCGTGCCGATCTTGGCGCCGGTGCGGTCGAACGCCTTGCGGCCGATCAGGTTGCGCGGATCGATATCGGTCTGCACGGGCCCACCTCCTGGTCGCAACTCATCCGTAAGCACTACAAAAGAGCACATTGAGGAAGGCGGCCACTCGAAAGCTAGGCTTCAACGCTCGCTGGTAGGCTGGCCAACGGCTGCTGACCCCGTGCGGGAGAGTCCTCCAGACTTCATCGGAGGCGCCGAAGGAGCAAATCCTCCCCGGAATCTCTCAGGCTCACGTACCGCACGGACGAGGTCACTCTGGAAAGCAGAGCGGGTGTCGTTGACGGTGTCGACGGTTTTCGCTCTCACCGACGGTGAAAGCCGGGTGCCTTCGGGATGCCCGGTGAAGCTCTCAGGTTGAGATGACAGAGGGGGAGGCCGTCCGGCACCCCGCTGTCGTGGTGCCCTCGAAGGTCGTGTCCGACCAGGAGGCCTCCCTGATGACTGCCCCTCGCACTTCGCTCTCCGAGCTCGAACAGGGCATCCCGTTCGAGCAGCGTCACATCGGACCCGACCAGGAGGCGCGGGCCAAGATGCTCGCGCAGGTCGGATACGGCTCGCTCGACGAGCTCACGGCCGCCGCCGTCCCGGATGTGATCAAGAACGCCGACGCTCTCGATCTGCCGGGCGCCCGCACCGAGGCCGAGGTGCTGGCCGAGCTGCGTTCCCTCGCGGACCGCAATGAAGTCCTCGGTTCCATGATCGGGCTCGGGTACTACGGGACCTTCACCCCGCCCGTGATCCTGCGCAACGTCATGGAGAACCCGGCTTGGTACACGGCCTATACGCCGTATCAGCCGGAGATTTCGCAAGGGCGGCTCGAAGCTCTTCTCAACTTCCAGACCATGGTCGCCGATCTGACCGGGCTGCCCACCTCCGGTGCCTCCCTGCTCGATGAAGGGACGGCCGCCGCCGAGGCCGTGGCGCTGTCCCGGCGCATGGGCAAGAACAAGAAGGGTCTGTTCCTGGTCGACGCGGACGTGTTGCCGCAGACCATCGCCGTGATCGAGACGCGTGCCGAGCCGGCCGGTGTCGAGGTCGTCGTCGCCGACCTCAGCGAGGGCATCCCGGCCGACATCGCCGAGCGTGAGATCAACGGCGTGCTCGTGCAGTACCCGGGCGCCTCCGGAGCCGTACGCGACATCAAGCCGCTGATCGAGCAGGCGCACGCGCTCGGTGCGCTTGTCACCGTCGCCGCCGATCTCCTCGCGCTGACGCTGCTGAAGTCGCCGGGTGAGCTGGGGGCGGACATCGCGGTCGGTACGACGCAGCGGTTCGGGGTGCCGATGGGCTTCGGCGGGCCGCACGCCGGATACATGGCCGTGCGCGAGAAGTTCGCGCGCAGCCTGCCCGGGCGGCTCGTGGGCGTCTCCGTCGACGCCGACGGACACAAGGCCTACCGCCTCGCCCTTCAGACGCGCGAGCAGCACATCCGCCGTGAGAAGGCCACCAGCAACATCTGCACCGCGCAGGTGCTGCTCGCGGTGATGGCCGGCATGTACGCCGTCTACCACGGGCCCGAGGGGCTCAAGGGCATCGCGCGGCGGACGCATCGGTATGCCACGATCCTTGCCGCCGGGCTCACCGCCGGCGGAGTCGAGGTCGTGCACGGGGGCTACTTCGACACGCTGACCGCGCGCGTTCCGGGGCGGGCCGCCGAGGTCGTCGCCGCTGCCCGTGAGGACGGCGTCAACCTGCACCTCGTGGACGCCGACCAGGTGTCCATCGCCTGCGACGAGACCACCACGCGTGCCCAACTGGCCGCCGTATGGACCGCGTTCGGGGTGGATGGAGACATCGAGGCGCTTGACGCGAGTGCCGAAGACACGTTGCCCGCGGGGCTGTTGCGCACCGATGCCTATCTCACGCACCCGGTCTTCCGGGACCACCGTTCCGAGACCGCGATGCTGCGGTATCTGCGTCGGCTCGCGGACCGTGACTACGCGCTCGACCGGGGCATGATCCCGCTGGGCTCCTGCACCATGAAGCTCAACGCGACCACCGAGATGGAGCCGGTCACCTGGCCCGAGTTCGGGCAGTTGCACCCCTTCGCGCCCGCCGAGCAGGCGCAGGGATACCTCACGCTCATCCGGGAGTTGGAGGAGCGGCTCGCCGAGGTCACCGGGTACGACAAGGTGTCGTTGCAGCCGAATGCCGGTTCGCAGGGGGAGTTGGCCGGGCTGCTCGCCGTACGCGGGTATCACCGGGCCAATGGTGATGAGCAGCGGACTGTCTGCCTCATTCCGTCGTCCGCGCATGGGACGAATGCCGCGAGTGCCGTGATGGCCGGGATGAAGGTCGTCGTCGTGAAGACCGCCGAGGACGGTGAGATCGACGTCGAGGATCTGCGGGCGAAGATCGAGCAGTACCGCGACGAGCTGTCTGTGCTGATGATCACTTACCCGTCCACGCACGGTGTGTTCGAGGAGCACGTCGCCGACATCTGTGCGCAGGTGCACGAGGCGGGCGGGCAGGTCTACGTCGACGGGGCCAACCTCAACGCCCTTGTGGGGCTTGCCAAGCCGGGGCATTTCGGCGGGGACGTCTCGCATCTGAATCTGCACAAGACGTTCTGCATTCCGCACGGCGGTGGCGGTCCGGGGGTCGGGCCGGTCGGTGTGCGTGCGCACCTCGCGCCGTATCTGCCGAACCACCCGTTGCAGCCTGCGGCCGGGCCGGAGACGGGAGTTGGGCCGATCTCGGCTGCTCCCTGGGGTTCCGCCGGGATCCTGCCGATCTCTTGGGCGTACGTCCGGCTCATGGGTGGGGAGGGGCTGAAGCGGGCCACGCAGGTGGCGGTGCTCAGCGCCAACTACATTGCCAAGCGCCTTGAGCCGCACTATCCGGTGCTCTACACCGGCCCGGGCGGGCTCGTCGCGCACGAGTGCATCATCGATCTGCGGCCGATCAGCAAGGCGACCGGTGTCAGCGTCGACGACATCGCCAAGCGGCTCATCGACTACGGCTTCCACGCGCCGACCATGTCGTTCCCGGTGGCCGGGACGTTGATGATCGAGCCGACCGAGTCCGAGGATCTGATCGAGCTGGACCGGTTCTGCGAGGCGATGATCGCCATTCGCGGGGAGATCGAGAAGGTCGGTGCGGGGGAGTGGCCGGGCGAGGACAACCCGTTGCGGAACGCGCCGCACACCGCGGCCGCGCTCGGTGGGGAGTGGGGGCACGCGTATACGCGTGAGGAGGCTGTCTTCCCGGCTGGTGTCTCCGTTGCCGACAAGTACTGGCCGCCGGTTCGTCGGATTGACCAGGCGTTTGGGGATCGGAACCTGGTGTGTTCTTGCCCGCCGTTGGATGCGTACGAGGACTGAGCGTTCCGCTGGAAGTGCCGCGAGGTGCCGTCTTTCGGGTGCGGCACCGTTGTGGCTGGTCGCGCAGTTCCTCGCGCCCCTATGGGCGCTGCCGGGCCGGGCTGGATTTTGGGCGCGGGTTCGTTGTGGCTGGTCGCGCCCCGTGGCGGAGCCGTAAATTGATACAGCCCCGCGCCCCTTTGGGGCGCGGGGCTCCTCAAGCCGGATATGCGTGCGTCTGTGTTGCCTTGACCGTTGCCCAGACCGACGCGCCCTGGTGCAGGTCCAGTTCGGCTGCTGCGACCGTCGTTAGGTCGGCGGCCAGGGGGAGTTCGCCGGTCAGGTCTACGCGGATCTGGTCGCCGTGGGTTTCCAGGCCCGCTACCTCGCAGTGCCAGAGGTTGCGGGCGCTGGTGCCGGTGGGGCGGTCGCGGAAGAGGGTTACCCCGCTTGGCGGGAACGCTACGAAGACCTCGCCCTGGAGGTCCTCCGTGGTCGTGATCGTGGGTCCCGTGTCGAGGGTGACGGTGTGGCCGTCGGCGTGGCCCTTGTAGAGGTTGAGGCCGACCAGTTGGGCGATGTAGTCCGTGCGTGGGTGGCGGGCGATGTCGGCCGGGGTGCCCTCCTGGACGATCGTGCCCTGCTCGATCACGACGAGCCGGTCGGCCAACACCATGGCGTCCAGGGGATCGTGGGTGACCAGTACCGCGACCGCCTCGAACTCCGCGAGGTGGCGCCGGAGTTGGGCCCGTACGTCGAGGCGGGTGCGGGCGTCCAGGGCGGCCAGGGGTTCGTCGAGGAGGAGCAGGCGCGGGCGGGTCGCCAACGCCCTTGCCACGGCGACGCGTTGGGCCTGGCCGCCGGAGAGTCTGCGGGGCTTGGCGCCTGCGTGCTCGGTGAGACCCATGCGGTCCAGCCACTCGGCGGCCACCGCGCGGGACTCCGCCTTCGTCGCTCCCTGGCAGCGTGGGCCGAAGGCGACGTTGTCGAGCGCGGTCAGGTGGGGGAACAGCAGGTAGTCCTGGAAGACGACTCCTACCGGGCGGGACTCCGGTGGCGTGCGGTCCAACTCCGCGCCGTCCAGCCGTAGGTGACCGTGCGTCAGGCGGACCAGGCCGGCCAGGGCGCGGAGTGCTGTTGTCTTGCCGGCGCCGTTGGGGCCGAGCAGGGCGACGACGTCTCCCGGTGCGGCTGTCAGCTCCATGTCGAGGCGGAACGTGCCGCGGTCCACGACGAGATGGGCGTCGAGGCCCTGGGCGCCGGTGAGTTCGACGTCGGCGGTGTCGGTCATGGCGTGCACGTCCAGACGGCTGATGTGCGGGCGGTCGTACGGCTGTTGCTCATGATGTGGTCATCCAGCGGTCCCGGAGGCCTGCCAGTACCGCGATCGACACGGCCAGGAGGATCAGGCTCAGCGCGATGGCCGCCTCAGGGTCGTTCTGGAGAGCCAAGTACACCGCCAGCGGCATCGTCTGGGTGCGGCCGGGGAAGTTGCCGGCGAAGGTGATCGTCGCGCCGAACTCGCCCAGCGCGCGGGCCCAGGCGAGGACCGCGCCCGCCGCGATGCCCGGGGCGATCAGGGGGAGCGTGACCCGGCGGAACGCCGTGAAGCGGGAGGCGCCGAGGGTCTGGGCCGCCTCCTCGTAGCGGGGGTCCGCGGCGCGGAGCGTGCCCTCGACGCTGATGACCAGGAACGGCATCGCGACGAATGCTTCCGCCACCACGACGCCCGTCGTCGTGAAGGGCAGGGTGATGCCGAACCATGAGTCCAGCCACTGGCCTACGACGCCGTTGCGGCCGAGGGCCAGGAGAAGGGCCACACCGCCTACCACCGGGGGCAGGACCAGTGGGAGTGTCACCAGAGCGCGGAGGAAGCCGCGGCCGGGGAACTCCGTGCGGGCCAGCACCCAGGCCAGCGGTACACCCAGGACGAGGCTCACGGCCGTCGCCGCGGTCGCGCTGAACAGGGAGAGCTGGAGCGCCTGCCAGACCTCCGTGCTGGTCAGCTGGGAGGGGAGGGAGCGCCAAGGGGCCCGTACGAGAAGGGCGATCAGGGGGAGGAGCAGGAACGCCAGGCCCACGAGCGCGGGCAGCAGGAGGGGGAGTGGCACTCCCCGTCCCGTCATCCGGACACGGCGACGCCGCGGACCGCCCTTGAGGGTCTCGGCCGCGGCGTCGGAGGTGTCGAGCTGGGTCACGGCTTGAGGAAGCCCGCCGCGGAGAGCACCTTCTGGCCCTCGGCGGACTGCACCAGCGCGATGAACGCCTTGGCGGCGACGGCGTTCGGCGCGTTCTTGAGGAGGACGATCGGGTAGTCGTTGATGGCGTCGGCGGACTCCGGGAACTCCACGCCCTGCACCTTGCTGCCGGCGGCGTGCACATCGGTCTTGTAGACGACCGCCGCGTCGGCCTCCTTCAGCTCCACCTTCGTCAGGGCGCTCTTGACATCCGCCTCGTACGACACCGGGGTGAGCTTCAACTTGCTTGCCGTGAGCGCCTTTTGGGCCGCCGCACCGCACGGCACCGTCTTGTCGCAGAGCACGACCTTCAGCGACGAATTCGTGAGGTCCTTCAGCGAGGCGACCTTGTCGGGGTTGCCCGGCAGGGTGGCGATCTCCAGCTGGTTGCGGACGAACGTGGCCGGCGTGCCGACCGCGTCCTTCTTGTCCGTCACGATCGCCATGGTCTTGGGGCTCGCGGCGGCGAAAACGTCGGCGGGGGCGCCGCCGGTGATGCTCGCGGCGAGGGTGTCGCTGCCGCCGAAGCTGAAGGTGACCTTGGTGCCCGGGTGCGCCTTCTCGAACTCCTTGCCCAGTGTCGTGAACGACTCCTGGAGCGAGGCGGCGGCGAAGACGGTGACCGTGCCGGACATCTTCGGGGACGCGGACGCCGAGGAGCCGGACTTCGAGGAGGACGAGTCGTCGCTGGAGGAGCAGGCGCTCAGGGCCAGCAGTGCGGCGGCTCCCGCCCCGGCCACCTGTAGGGTCCGGCGGGTCCGACGCGCGGAACGGGTCATCACGGTTCTACTCCTCTGGTCTCTTCATGAAAGGGGCTCATGAAAGGGGTTGTCGCGCCTGGGACGACCGCAACGGCCGTGCCGCGATGATACTGCCGCATTTGCAAGGCATAAGTCTCCTGTCGCATCGCATGAGCAGCACTGTTCGCTTGTGGGGTGCGCATGTGCGTTTGTACGGGAGTGCCGACCGGGTACCACACTCCGGGAGGTGATGGCTCGTGACGCTCGCGCAGCTCGACCTGACGGGGGACCTCGCCCGCCCCGCCCGGCTGACCGTGCCCGACCTGTTCGACTGGCCGCTGCACCGGGTGCGGGTCAGCTTCGAGTGCGCCACCAGCGGCACCCAGGTGCACCGCTTCGCGGGACCCCGGCTCTACGACGTCCTGTCCTCGGCCGGTCCCGGCTTCGACCCCGTCCGCCGCAAGGACCGGCTGCGCTTCCTCATCGCGGTCAGCGGTGCGGACGGGCACCACGCGCTGCTGTCCTGGGCCGAGATCGACCCCGACTTCGCTCATGCCCCTGTTCTGCTCGCTGTCAGCATCGACGACACCCCGCTCGACCGTGCCGGACCGCAACTGGTGCTTCCGCAGGACCGCTGCGGGGCCCGGCACATCAGTGGGATCAGGGCGATACGGGTGGACGGCGGGTACGGGGCGACTCGGCCAGTGCCAGCCACACCCGGTCGCGGATCAGCGGAAGTTCGGTGAAGCGGACGCCCGTCGCGTCGCGAAGGGCGTTGGCGAAGGCCGGGGCGACCGGGTTGAAGGGGCTCTCACTCATCGACTTGGCGCCCAACGGGCCGATGGTGTCCGCCGTTTCCATGAAGTGGACCTCGGTGCGCGGCACGTCCGCGTACTGGGGGAGCCGGTAACGCCGGAACGCGGCCGTCTCCACCGCACCCCGCTCGTCGATGCGGACGTTCTCGAAGAGCGTCGCGCCGAGCGCCTGGGCGACCCCGCCCTCGACCTGGCCCCGGCACTGCATCGGATTCATCACCTTGCCCGCGTCGGCGGCGTGCACGCTGCGCAGGATGCGGATCTCGCCGGTGCCCGGATCGACGGCGACCCTGAACCACTGCGCGTTGAACGCCACCGAGCGGGGCGTTCCGCCGAAGTGCCCGTCGGCGCTGAACTCCACGCCGACCGCCGCACCCGCCGCGTGCAGTTCTTTCAGGGTGAGACGGCCGCCCGGGTGCAGTACGGCCTCCTCGGCCAACGCGCAGTCGGCGCGCGGGAGCCGCAGATGGGCGGCGGCGAAGTCGAGGAGCTGGTCGGCGAGGGCGCGGGCGGCGCGCAGCGTGGCCTTGCCCGCCACCACCGTGCCCGTGGAGGCGAAGGCGCCCGTGTCATGGCGTACGACGTCGGTGTCGGACTGGTGGACGGTGATCCGGTCGACGGTGGTGGCGAGTTCACCGGCCGCGATCTGGCGGTGGACGGTCGTCGTGCCGTTGCCGAACTCGGCTGTGCCCACGGCGAGATCGAAGCCTCCGTCGGGGAGGAGGCTCGCCTTCGCGTCGGCGATGTGGCCGCCGGGCGGGCCGGTCGCGATCATCGCCAGGGCCGTGCCCTCGCCCACCAGCCAGCCGTCCGGGGGGAGTTGGGAGGCGGGCTCCGCCTGCGCCCGGCGGACTATGGCGATGCACTGGTCGAGGCCGTAGCTCGCGATGTGCAGGTCCTCCTCCTCGCCGCCGGGGGTGATCATCGGCTCGCCGGGGCCGATGATGTTCCTCGCCTTGAACTCCAGTGGGTCCAGGCCGAGTTGGCGGGCGAGTTCGTCGAGCGCGGACTCCACGGCGAACATCACCTGGCCGAGGCCGTAGCCCCGGAAGGCGCCCGCCGGGACGGTGTGCGTGTAGACGGAGAAGGCGTCGACCTTCTTGTGCGGGGCGCGGTAGACGGCCATCGACTCGCCGACGCTGTGGAACATGACGGCGGGGCCGTGGTTGCCGTAGGCGCCGGTGTTGGAGACAACTCGTAGTCGCAGTGCGGTGAGTTGGCCGTCTCGGCGGGCGCCTGCCTTCACGTTGATCGTGAACGGGTGGCGGGTGGTGGCGCCGTAGAACTGTTCGGCACGGGTGTATTCCAGTTTCACCGGGCGGCGCAGGCGCAGGACCGCGAGGGCCACGATGTCCTCGACGAGCATCTCCTGCTTGCCGCCGAAGCCGCCGCCGACCCGGCCGGCGACGACCCGGACCTGTTCCTCGGGGAGGTCGTACAGCGCGCACAGGGCGCGGCGGGTGAGGAACGGGGTCTGTGAACTGGTGCGTACCGTAAGCCTGTTGTCCTCGTCGAACCACGCCACCGCGCCGTGCGTCTCCAGGCTCGCGTGCTGGACGCGCTGGGTGCGGTAGGTGTCCTCGTACACGGCGTCGGCCTCGGCGAAGCCCGTCTCCACGCTGCCGATCTCGCCGTGTGCCTCGCCCACGACGTTGTTCTGCGGGCGGGAGATACGGGCCGTGGCGGCGTCCTTGTCGTGGACGACCGGGGCGCCGGGACGCATCGCCTCCTCCGGGTCGAGGACCGACGGGAGGATCTCGTACGTTACCTCGACGCGTCGGCAGCCCTCCTCGGCGGCGGCCTCGCTGTCGGCGACGACGGCGGCGACGCGTTGGCCGACGTAGCGGACGGTGTCGTCGAGGACGCGGGTGTCGTCCGGGTCCTCGGTGGGGTGTTCGTGGCGGGCCGTGGAGAAGTGACGTTCCGGGGCGTCGTAGTGGGTGAACACGGCTTGTACGCCTGGGACTTGGAGAGCAGCAGCGGTGTCGATGGTGGTGATGCGGGCGTGGGCGTGCGGGGAGCGGAGGAGCTTCATGTGGAGCAGGCCCGGGATGTCGATGTCGAAGGTGTAGCGGGCGGTGCCCGTGACCACCTGGGGGCCGGCGGGGGCGGGGAGGTTGCGGCCCACCGCCTCGCCCGCGCCCGGTGCCTCGGCGTGGCAGACGCCTCGTACCGCGTCCTCGATGGCGCGGTAGCCGGTGCAGCGGCACAGGTTGCCCTTGAACGCCCTTGGGAGGTCGGTGAGTTGGTCCTCGTTCAGGGCGGCCGTCGTCATCAGGAAGCCGGCCGTGCAGAAGCCGCACTGGAAGCCCTGGGCGTCCAGGAACTTCCGTTGGACCGGGTGGAGTTCGCCGTCCTCCGTGGCCAGGCCCTCGACCGTGGTGACCGCTCGGCCGTCGGCGCGGAAGGCCGGGTAGAGGCAGCTGTGCACCGGTTCGCCGTCCACATGGACCGTGCAGGCGCCGCAGTCGCCCGCGTCGCAGCCCTTCTTCACACCGAACCAGCCGCGTTCGCGGAGGTACGTGCGCAGACACTGACCCGGGCGGGGCTCCTCGGTGAAGGGTCGGCCATTGACGTCGATCTTCATGCCGCTGTCTCTCCCAGCTCCCGGCGGATCTCCTCCGCGTACCGGAACGTCATGTGCGCCCGCCACTCGGGCAGCCCGTGGATGTCGTCGAACCACTCGTCGTCCGCCACGGCGGAGGCGATCGCTGTGCGCAGTTCCTCGGCCGTCGGTGGGAGCGGGAACCACAGGCGGAACGGGCGGACCGTCGACGCGGTGATCGTCAGCGCGAGTGAGCCGTCGAGCGGGTCCAGGGTGCCGATGACCAGGACTCCGGAGCGGCCGAGGCCGTAGAGCGAGGCCTGGCGGAAGGCCGTACGGCAGGTCAGGGCACGGGCCGGGACGGTGATCGAGCGGAGCAGTTCGCCTTCGGCCAGGTCCTTGCGGCCCGCGCCGGTCACGAAGTCGGCGACGCGGACCCGGCGGCGTAGGCCGTCCTGGGACAGGAGGAGGCACTCGGCGTTCAGGGCGGCCGTGAGGGAGATCATCGGGCCCGCGGGCAGGGCGTTGCAGAGGTTGCCGCCGACCGTCGCCATGTTCCAGATCTTGAAGGAGGCGAGGAAGGCGCGGCAGCACTGTTCGACGAGCGGGGCCGCGGTGGTCGTCAACTCCTTCGCGAAACGGGAGAGTTGGGCGATCGTGCAGGTCGCGGCGATCTCCAGGGAACCGTCCGGGTGGCGCTCGACGGGCGTCCAGCCGGTGCGGCTCAGGTCCACCAGGCGGCGCAGGTGCGGTTGCGGCTCGGAGAAGAGATACGTGCCGCCGCCGAGCCAGGCGTCGCCCGGCCGCCAGGGTGTCGGCCGCCGGGCGTCGAGGATCTCGGCCACCGTGTTCAGGTCCATGACCGCCAGTGAAGCAACGCGGAGCGGGTCGGGACGACTGGTTCACAGCACGGAAACGCCGACGTTCCAGGGCCGGACACTGGAGGATCGACCAAGAGGCGTTTCGGCCGATTGGTCTTGCACTTACCATGCAATCACTCGCATTCACCTGGCGAATGCGAGATGCGAGGAGCCGGAACCATGCACGTCGAACACCTTCTTCAGGACGAGTCCCTCGGCCTGCGCCTGCTGTGGGCCGAGGACGCCCAGCTGGCCCGGGAGATCAGCGGAGTGACCGTGACCGACCTGGAGGACCCCGCGCGGTTCGTGCGCCGGGACGAGGTCGTGCTGAGTGGGCTCGTGTGGTGGTCGGCCGAGGACGGGCCCGGGAGGGCCGAGCGGTTCGTGTCCGCGCTGCGTGGTGCGGGCGCCGCCGCGCTGCTCGCGGGGGAGGAGACGCACGGGTCGGTGCCGGACGACCTCGTCGAGGCCTGTGTGCGGCACGGGGTGCCGGTGGCCGCCGTACCGGCGCACATCATGTTCCGCGCGATCACCGACACCGTGTACCTCGGGCGGTGGGGCGAGCTGAGCCGTCGGCACACGCTGCCGGAGAACGTGCGGGGGCGGCTGAGCCGGATGGCCGCGCAGGGTGCGGGGCCTGAGGCGATCGTGGCGACCGCCTTCGCGCATCTCGAACGGGCCGTCGCGTATGTCCTCACGCCCTCGGGGCGGACGGTCGCGGCGACGCGGGGCGCCGGGGCGATACCGGTGGGGAAGGCGGGCGGCCTGCTGGCGGAGGCCGTGCCCGTCGATGCGGATGGGGTCTCGCCGTACGAGCGTTGGCATCTGTACCTTCCCGACCCCGACGACGCACCGCCGCGCATGGTGCACGAACTGGCCTCCGTGCTGGGGCGCTGCCAGGAGGCGCGGGTCCGGGCGCGGGCCGAAGAGCGGCAGACGGCCGACGAGTTGGGGGCGTTGCTCGCGGTGCCGGGTGTCGATGGTGCGGCTGTGGTGGCGGCGCTGCGGGCTTGCGGGTTGCCGGACGACGGGCCGTATCGGGTGCTCGTCGCGGAGACGGG
>NZ_JBLTJC010000315.1:0-12238 GCF_048158785.1 Streptomyces colwelliae
GGGTACGAGGCGACGCGGGCGGTGCGGGGGATGCGTTTCTGCCCCGGCACGTACACGCAGGTGCCCGTCGTGTCGTAGGTGAAGCCGTGGTAGCCGCACACGATGCGGTCCCCGTCGAGTCGGCCCCCGCCCCGCCGCCGCGATCTCCGTGCCGTCCGGGCCGTACAGCACCGCGCGGCCGCTCACGGGCTTCTCGCCGCTCTCCACCGCCCGTACCGCCGCGAGCAGTTCGGCGGCCGTCCCGCTGAGCTTCGTCCCGGCCACGATGGGCCCGGCCTTCTCCGCCTTCCGCCGCTCGATACGCTCCCGCTCCACCTGCTGCGCCAGCAACTCGGCGGCGGCCTCGGACAGTTCGGGAGCGGCGGCCTCGGCCTTGGCCTCGCCGGTGCCTTCGGCGTTCTCGGCGGCCGCGCCCTCGTCACCTTCCACGGCGGCGTCCGCGGTGCTCTCCGCAGCCGCGTCCTCGGCGGTCTCCACGGCGTCCGTGCCCGTGTCCTCGGACGGCGAGGTCTCCGTGGTCTCCGGGTCCGTGCTCACAGCGTGCTCCAGTCGTGATCGGGATAGCGGTGCAGAGGCGCCGACACATCGTCGAGCGCTCGGCAGATCTCGTCAGGAAGACTAAGCGCCTCCACTGACAATGCGGCCGTGAGCTGGTGCGCGTTGCGCGCGCCGACGATCGGGGCGGCCACCCCGGGCCGGTCGCGGACCCAGGCGAGGGCGACCTGGAGGGGCGTCACAGCGAGGCCGTCGGCGGCGATGGTGACCGCGTCCACGATGCGGGTCGCCGTGTCGTCGAGGTAGGGCGCGACGAAGGGCGCCATGTGGTCCGAGGCGCCGCGCGAGTCGGCCGGGGTCGCGTGCCGGTACTTGCCGGTGAGGACCCCGCGCCCGAGCGGCGAGGAGGGCAGCAGCCCGATGCCCAGGTCGAGCGCGGCCGGCAGCACCTCGCGCTCCACGCCTCGCTGGAGCAGCGAGTACTCGAGCTGCGTGCTCGCCAGCCGCGTGCGCGTGCCGGGCGCCGCCAGCTGCCAGGTCGCCGCCTTGGCCAGCTGCCAGCCGCAGTAGTTGGAGACCCCCGCATAGCGCGCCCGCCCGCTGCTGACCGCCAGGTCCAGGGCCTGGAGCGTCTCCTCCAGCGGGGTGAACGGGTCGAAGCCGTGGATGTGCCACACGTCGACGTAGTCCGTGCCGAGGCGGGCCAGCGAGGCGTCCAGCGCGGCGAGCAGGTGGCCGCGCGAGCCGTCGAAGCGGCGGTCGGGGTCGGGTACGCTCCCCGCCTTCGTCGAGATGACCAGGTCCCGGCGCGGCACGAGCCCCTCTATGAGCTGTCCGAGCAGGTACTCGGCCTCCCCGTCGCCGTACACGTCCGCCGTGTCGACGAGGGTGCCGCCGGCCTCCCAGAACGCCTTCAAGAGGTCCGCGGCGTCATGCTCGTCGGTGTCGCGCCCCCATGTGAGGGTGCCGAGTCCGATCCGGGACACACGAAGGCCGGTACGGCCGAGATGCCTCTGCTCCATGAACGCCGAGATTACTGGCCTGAACCTGCCCTGTGGTTGCCTGTGGATAACCGATTTCCACGATGATCCACAGTCCTTCGCAGAGCACGCTCCGTGACCACTCACCGGCACCCGTCCTGTCCGCCCGGACCACCTCGCGCTAGGGTCGGCACAACAGCGACGTTACTGATCGGTAAGGGGTCTGCCATGCAGCTCGGGATCAACCTCGGCTACTGGGGTGCCGGAATGGACGGCGACAATCTCGCCGTGGCGCAGGAGGCCGACCGGCTCGGCTACTCGGTGTGCTGGGCCGCCGAGGCCTACGGCTCCGACGCGGCCACGGTGCTCACCTG
Organism: Streptomyces colwelliae; assembly: GCF_048158785.1. Classification (NCBI taxonomy): domain Bacteria; kingdom Bacillati; phylum Actinomycetota; class Actinomycetes; order Kitasatosporales; family Streptomycetaceae; genus Streptomyces; species Streptomyces colwelliae. Next base: position 1,850 of record NZ_JBLTJC010000315.1, read on the forward strand.
GGTCGCCGCGCAGACCGAGCGCATCGACGTCGGCTCGGCCATCTTCCAGATCCCGGCCCGCCAGCCCGCGATGACCGCGATGACGGCCGCGACCCTCGACTCGCTCTCCGGGGGCCGCTTCCGCCTCGGCATCGGTGTCTCGGGCCCGCAGGTCTCCGAGGGCTGGTACGGCGTCAAGTTCGACAAGCCGCTGGCACGCACGCGTGAGTACGTCGAGATCGTCCGCAAGGCGATGACGCGCGAGCGCCTGTCGTACGACGGCGAGCACTGGACGCTGCCGCTGCCCGGCGGTCCGGGCAAGCCCCTGAAGCTGACCGTGCACCCGGAGCGCGAGCACATCCCGCTCTACATCGCCGCGATCGGCCCGAAGAACCTGGAGCAGACCGGCGAGATCGCCGACGGCGCGCTGCTCATCTTCCCGTCCGCCGAGCACCTTGAGGACACCGCCATCAGGCACCTGCGGGCCGGGCGCGAGAAGGCGGGAAAGACCCTGGAGGGCTTCGACATCGTCCCGACGGTCCCGCTCGCCTTCGGCGAGGACAAGGACGTCGAGAAGCTCGCCGACACCTTCCGCCCGTACACCGCGCTGTACGTCGGCGGCATGGGCAGCCGGCAGCAGAACTTCTACAACAAGCTGGCCCAGCGCATGGGCTTCGAGGCGGCCGCCGCCGAGATCCAGGACAAGTACCTGGCCGGCGACAAGGAAGGCGCCGCGGCCGCCATCCCGCACGACCTGATCGACAAGACGAGCCTGCTGGGTTCCGTGGACCGCATCGCGGACCGGATGAAGGAGTACGCGGCGGCCGGTGTCACCACCCTGACGCTCTCCCCGGCGGGCTGGACCCTGGAGGAGCGGATCGCCGCGCTGCGCGCCGGAACCGAGGCACTGGAGCGCGCGGGTCTCGCGTGACGGGAGTCCGTCGTACGGAAGTTTTCTACGGCCGTGGTGGGGGCTCGGGGGGTCTTCCCCGCCACGGCCGTCACGGGGAACAACGCGCGGCAGCCCGTGCGGTTACGCCCCCGACGGGACATCCGTAGTCATCCTTTTGGCGGAGTTGTCCGACAGTGCTGTTGCAGCACCTCTGACGTCGCATTTGACTCGTTCTTTGCGGAATGCGGCGAAATCCTGCATGGAGGTGCCTTCAGATGCTCTCGGCCAAGAACCTGTTCCAGGAGATCCTCGACAACGACGAGTCGTTCCGGCTGTTCTGCTCCATCGCGGCCAGCGGCGAGTCCCAGGGCGGCTGGGAGAACGGGCGCATCGCCGTGCTCGTCCCGCCGGCCGAACGCGACCTCGCCCCCAAGATCAGCCGGCACGGCGCCGACGAGGACAAGCACGGGCGCATTTTCAACGCCCTTCTCAAGAAGCGTGGCCTCGAACCCGTCCCGGTGCCCGCAGACACCGACTACACGATGCTCCTGGAGCGGCACGGCATCGGTCTCGCGCACGAGAAGCTCAAGGGCGAGAGCGCGCTGACCGTCCAGGACGTCGTCACCTACCTCGCGCACAGCCGGGTCACCGAACAGCGCGCCTCCGAGCAGATGGACCTGCTGCGCAAACACTTCGCCGACCACCCCGACCTCGGCCGCGCGGTACGGATGATCTCGAACGACGAGGACAACCATCTCGCCTACTGCCACGAGGAGTTGCTGCGCTTCGCCGCCGCCGGACACGGTCGTGCCATCCAACGGACGCTGCGCGAGTGCGCGTTGGCGGAGATCCGCATCTACCGGGACGTCAGCCTCGCGGTGATGGCCCACATGGGACGCGTCCTCGGCTGGCCGCGCGCCAAGTCGGCGGCCCTGGCAGCGGGCATCCACGCCGTGTACGCGTACGAACGGCTCGGCGGCTGGCGGCGGATGGTGTCCCTGAGGATGCCGGAACGACGCGACGCGCTCGGCGGACCGGCCACCGCGGCACCCGAGTTCGCCTGAGCCCGAACGTCGCCCTACAGCCAGCCGCGCCGCTTGAACGTCCGGTACAGCAGCACCTCCAGGGCGGCCATCAGCAGGATCACCGCCGGATACCCCCACAGCCAGTGCAGCTCGGGCATGTGATCGAAGTTCATGCCGTAGATCCCCGCGATCATCGTGGGGACGGCGGCCATGGCGGCCCACCCGGAGATCTTCCGCATGTCGTCGTTCTGCCGCACGCTGGTCTGCGCGAGGTGCGCCGACAGGACGTCCGAGACCAGCCGGTCGAGGCCCTCCACGGACTCGTTGACCTTCATCAGGTGGTCGTTCACGTCACGGAAGAACGGTCGCGACTTGTCGTTCACGAACGGCACCCGGTCCGCGAGCCCGACGCCCGTGAGCCGGGCCAGCGGCTGGGCGAGCGGTCCTGTCGCCCGGCGGAACTCCAGGATCTGCCGCTTGAAGGCGTAGATCCGCGAGGCCGTGGTCCGCGAGCCGCCGCCGGTCGGCGAGAACACCGCCGCCTCCAGCTCCTCCAGGTCGGTCTGCAACTCGCCCGCGACGTCCACGTAGTGGTCGACCACCGCGTCCGCGATCGAGTACAGCACCGCCGTCGGCCCGTGCCGCAGCATCTCCGGCTCCTCCTCGAGACGGTGCCGTACGGCCGCCAGAGGGGCCTCCTCCCCGTGCCGGACCGTCACCACGAAGGAGTCGCCTACGAAGACCATGACCTCGCCGGAGGTGACGACGTCGCTGTCGGCCTCGTAGCCCACCGGCTTGAGGACCACGAACAGGGAATCGTCGTAGACCTCCAGCTTGGGCCGCTGATGCGCGGTCAGGGCGTCCTCGACGGCCAGCGGGTGCAGCCCGAACTCCTGGGTGACCTTGTCGAACTCCTTCTCCGTGGGCTCGTAGAGGCCGATCCAGACGAAGGCGCCGCCCACCCGACGACAGTGGTCCAGGCCGTCGGAGAAGTCGCCGGGCCCCTCCGTCCGGCGTCCGTCACGGTAGATGGCGTAGTCGACGATCACGGTGCGTATTCTCCCGCCGTCCGGCCGAGGACGCACCCGCGCGTACGCCTACGCTTGGCGTCATGCCCACGTTGATCCTTGTCCGGCACGGACGTTCGACCGCCAACACCGGGGGAGTGCTCGCCGGCTGGACGCCCGGAGTCGCCCTCGACGAGCGCGGCAACGCCCAGGCCGCCGCGCTCCCCGCACGGCTCGCCACGCTGCCGATCGCCGAGGTCGTCACCAGCCCGCTGCAACGCTGCCAGGAGACCCTCCAGCCCCTCCTGGACGCCCGCCCCGAGCTGCGGCCGCACACCGAGGAACGGATCGGGGAGTGCCACTACGGCGACTGGTCCGGCCGCAAGCTCGCCGAGCTGATGGACGAGCCCCTGATGGAGGTCGTCCAGTCGCACCCCTCGGCGGCCGCGTTCCCCGGCGGCGAGTCGATGCGGTCGATGCAGACCCGCGCGGCCGAGGCCGTACGCGAGTGGAACGCGCGCGTGGAGCGCGATCACGGCGCCGACGCCCTCTACCTCATGTGCTCGCACGGCGACATCATCAAGTCCCTTGTCGCGGACGCACTCGGACTTCATCTGGACCTCTTCCAACGGATCTCCGTAGAACCGTGTTCCATCACCGTGATCCGTTACACCCGTCTCAGGCCATTTCTCGTACGGCTCGGGGACACCGGTGATCTCGCGTCCCTGGCACCGCGCGAGGAGCCCCCGGGCGACGACGCCACGGTCGGGGGCGGCGCGGGCGCACCGTGATCGTCGGCCGCAGTAGGGTGAAGCGGTCGCAGTAGCGCCGCACTTGTCAGCAGTCGATTCCAATGGAGACAGGACGTGTCCCGTCAGGTGTACCTCTACGACCCACCGGACCGCTTCGTAGCCGGTACGGTCGGTCTGCCCGGGCGCCGTACGTTCTTCCTCCAGGCCGCCGCGGGCCCTCGGGTGACCAGCGTGGCCCTGGAGAAGACGCAGGTCGCCGCGCTCGCCGAGCGCATGGACGAGCTCCTGGACGAGGTCGTACGGCGCAGTGGCGGCAGCGCGGCCGTCCCGGCCGTCACCCCCACCGAGATCTCCGACACCCGTCCGCTGGAGACCCCCGTCGAGGAGGAGTTCCGCGTCGGCACCATGGCGCTCGCCTGGGACGGTGAGGAGCAGCGCATGATCGTCGAGGCGCAGGCCCTCGTCGAACTCGACGCCGACACCGACGAGGACCTCGCCGAGGCCGAGGAGCGCCTCCTCCAGGACGAGGAGAACGGACCCCCGATGCTGCGGGTCCGCCTCACCGGCGCCCAGGCCCGCGCCTTCGCGAAGCGGGCCCTCGACGTCGTCAACGCCGGCCGTCCGCCCTGCCCGCTGTGCAGCCTCCCGCTCGACCCGGAAGGACACGTATGTCCGCGCCAGAACGGATACCGCCGCGGAGCGTGACCACGGCCGAGCTGCTCGCCAAAGGTGAGCTGAGAGTGCGCGGACAGATCCGCGAGGCCTCGAACGCGGTGCTGTTCTGCTCCGTGACGTACGAGGGCCGCGAGGCGTCCTGCGTGTACAAACCCGTCGCCGGGGAGCGGCCGTTGTGGGACTTCCCGGACGGCAACCTCGCCCAGCGCGAGGTCGCCGCCTACGAGGTCTCCGAGGCGACCGGCTGGGACCTCGTGCCGACCACCGTGCTGCGCGACGGGCCGTACGGCGAGGGCATGTGCCAGCTGTGGATCGAGACGGCGGCCGAGTCCGAACTGCTCGCCCTGGTCGACGGCGAGGAGCCCGAAGCAGGCTGGAAGGCCATCGGGTTCGCCGAGGTCGGTGAAGGGAAGACCGCCCTCCTGGTGCACGCCGACGACGAGCGGCTGCGGCGGCTCGCCGTCCTCGACGCCGTCATCAACAACGCCGACCGCAAGGGCGGCCATCTGCTGCCCGCCGACGAGGGCCGCCTTTACGGCATCGACCACGGTGTCACCTTCAACGCCGAGAACAAGCTGCGCACCCTCCTGTGGGGCTGGGCGGGCGAGCCGCTCACTCCGGAGGCGGTCGAGGTCCTCCAGGCGCTCAGGGAGGCACTGAGGGACGGCGGCGGGCTCGCCGCGAAGCTCGCCGAGCTGATCACCGCCGTAGAACTCGATGCCACGCGCGCGCGGGTCGACGCGTTGCTCGCGGACGGGAAGCATCCCGAGCCGAGTGGGGAGTGGCCGGCCATTCCGTGGCCGCCCGTGTAGAAGCACGGCGATCAAGGTTGCGCAAGAGCGCCTTACCGGTCATCCGGCCTGGTCCGGTTCGTATGCGAAACATCTGTCCGGTTACGCTCATGACATGTATGCCTGGCCCGCTTCTGAGGTCCCCGCCCTTCCCGGCAAGGGCCGCGACCTCCGGATCCACGACACCGCGACCGGCGGTCTGGTCACCCCTGACACCGGTCCCGTCGCCCGTATCTATGTCTGCGGCATCACGCCGTACGACGCCACCCACATGGGGCACGCGGCGACCTACAACGCGTTCGACCTCGTGCAGCGCGTGTGGCTCGACACCAAGCGGCAGGTTCACTACGTCCAGAACGTGACCGACGTCGACGACCCGCTCCTGGAGCGCGCCGAGCGCGACGGCGTCGACTGGGTGGCCCTCGCCGAGAAGGAGACCGCGCTCTTCCGCGAGGACATGACCGCCCTGCGCATGCTGCCCCCGAAGCAGTACATCGGCGCGGTCGAGGCGATACCCGGCATCGTGCCGCTCGTCGAACGCCTCAGGGACGCGGGTGCCGCCTACGAACTCGAGGGTGACGTCTACTTCTCCGTCGGCTCCGACCCCAACTTCGGCAAGGTCTCGAACCTCGACGCCGCCGCGATGCGGCTGCTGTCCGCCGAGCGCGGCGGCGACCCGGACCGCCCGGGCAAGAAGAACCCGCTCGACCCGATGCTCTGGATGGCCGCCCGCGAGGGCGAACCGAGCTGGGACGGCGGCTCGCTCGGCCAGGGGCGCCCCGGCTGGCACATCGAGTGTGTCGCGATCGCCCTCGATCACCTCGGCATGGGCTTCGACGTGCAGGGCGGCGGCTCCGACCTCGCCTTCCCGCACCACGAGATGGGCGCCTCGCACGCCCAGGTGCTGACCGGCGAGTTCCCGATGGCCAAGGCGTACGTCCACGCCGGCATGGTCGGTCTCGACGGCGAGAAGATGTCGAAGTCCCGGGGCAACCTCGTCTTCGTCTCCGCGCTGCGCCGCGAGGGCGTCGACCCGGCCGCCATCCGGCTCACCCTGCTCGCCCACCACTACCGCTCCGACTGGGAGTGGACCGACCAGGTGCTCGCGGACGCGGTCGCCCGGCTCGGCCGCTGGCGTGCCGCCGTCTCCCGGCCCGACGGCCCGGCCGCCGAGCCGCTCGTCGAGGAGATCCGCGAGGCCCTCGCGAACGACCTGGACGCTCCGGCCGCACTCGCCGCCGTGGACCGCTGGGCGGCCCTCCAGGAGACCGACGGCGGCACGGACGAGGGCGCCCCCGGCGTCGTGTCCCGTGCCGTGGACGCCCTGTTGGGCGTGGCCCTGTAGCGGTCGCCGGACACAAAGAAGGCGGTGCGCAGCTCGCGCACCGCCTTCTTTCACGTCTCGTACGCCCTACTCCTCGGACGAGTCCTCGTCGTCGGAGTCACTGTCCGACCCGGCCTCGGGTCCGGCCTCGGGTCCGGCCTCGGGTCCGGCATCGGTCTCTGGTTTCGCGGGTCTCTGCGGCTTCGGCCGGCCGGCGCCGGGGTTGTCGCGGAGATACGTCGCGCTGTCGCTGCCGTCCGCCGTGGCGTGCCCACCGGGTGACGGGCTGCCGCCGCCGTCCCGTCGCCGGAGATAGCGCTCGAACTCGCGGGCGATCGCCTCGCCCGACGCCTCCGGCAGCTCCGCGGTGTCGCGGGCCTCCTCGAGCGTCTGGACGTACTCGGCGACCTCGCTGTCCTCGGCGGCCAGCTGGTCCACGCCGACCTGCCAGGCGCGCGCGTCCTCGGGCAGCTCGCCCAGCGGGATGCGGACGTCGATCAGGTCCTCCAGGCGGTTGAGCAGCGCCAGGGTGGCCTTCGGGTTGGGCGGCTGCGACACGTAGTGCGGCACCGCGGCCCACAGCGACACGGCCGGTACGCCCGCGTGCGTGCACGCCTCCTGGAGGATGCCGACGATCCCGGTGGGACCCTCGTACTTGGTCTCCTCCAGGTCCATCCGCTGCGCCAGGTCCGAGTCCGACGTGGTCCCGCTGATCGGCACCGGACGTGTGTGCGGGGTGTCACCGAGCAGCGCGCCCAGGATCACCACCAGCTCCACGCCCAACTCGTGCGCGAAGCCCAGCAGTTCGTTGCAGAACGAGCGCCAGCGCATCGACGGTTCGATACCTCGGACGAGGACGAGGTCGCGCGGCTTCTCGCCGCCGACCCGGACCACCGAGAGGCGCGTTGTCGGCCATGTGATCTTTCGCACGCCGGCGTCCATCCACACCGTGGGCCGGTTGACCTGGAAGTCGTAGTAGTCCTCGGCGTCCAGCGCCGCGAACACCTCGCCCTTCCACTCCCTGTCCAAGTGCGCGACCGCGGTGGAAGCGGCGTCGCCGGCGTCGTTCCAGCCCTCGAACGCGGCCACCATCACTGGGTCGATCAGCTCGGGAACCCCCTCCAGCTCGATCACCCAGCGCCTCCTTCCGATCTGCCCTCGCGTACGCCCCAACCTTACGGCGTCCGACGGGGGCGCCCGCAGCCCCCTTGCACGGGGGAGTGAACCCATGCCTGCCCCGTCCGGGACGGTCGAACACACAAGATCGCCATCCTGTGCGGACCCGCCCCGGCCGGTCACTCCTCCGATGGATCAGCGGGGCGGATCACTCGATCACAGGGTCGAACGCAACCACTGCTCCACGCTCGCGATGTGCACCGTCGCCCACGACCGTGCCGCCTCCGCGTCCCGGTCGCGCAGCGCGCCCAGGATCGCCCGGTGCTCGTGCAGCGTCCGGCTCACCGCGTCCTCCTGCGTCAGACCGCGCCAGATCCGGGCCCGCGTGGTCGGCCCGGACAGACCGTCGAGGAGCGAGCAGAGCACCGAGTTGCCGGAACTCTGCACGATCCCCCGGTGGAACTCCAGGTCGCACGCGACCAGTTCCTCCACCGAGGGGGCACCGCCCAGCGCGTCCAACTGGGCGGAGAGCGCGTCCAGTTGCTGCTCGCTGATCCGCAGCGCCGCCATCCCCGTGGCCGCCGGTTCCAGAATCCGCCGTACGGCCAGGAATTCGAGGACCGTGTCGTCCCGGTGGAAGTCGACGACGAAACTCAGCGCCTCCAGGAGGAGTTGAGGATCGAGGCTGGTGACGTACGTGCCGTCGCCCTGCCGCACGTCGAGGATGCGGATCAGCGAGAGGGCGCGTACGGCCTCCCGCAGCGAGTTGCGGGACAGGCCCAGTTCGGCGGCGAGTTCGCTCTCCTTGGGGAGCCGGTCCCCGGGACGCAGCGCGCCGGAGACGATCATTCCCTTGATTTTCTCGATCGCCTCATCGGTGACTGCCATGGCCGGCCTTCCTGTTGCTCAGACGTCCGATGTATCAGGTGCATTATGCGGGTTCAGCAGGCTGAACGGGAGGGAAATCCACAGCTCAGGCAAGTGCTTCGAGCTCCGCGAGCACCGCGTCCTCGTCCAGCGTGCCCAGTGTCCGGTTCCGCATCAGCACCCGGCCGTCGACGACCGTGTCCCGTATGTCCGCCGAGTGCGCGGCGTACGCGAGCGTCGACCACGGGTCGTGCAGCGGCCGCAGATGGGGCGCGTCCAGGTCGAGCACGACGAGATCGGCCCGCTTCCCGGCCTCCAGCGAGCCCAGGTGATCACCCAGGCCCAGCGCCCGCGCACCCTCGATCGTCGCCATCCGTACGGCCTGTTCGGCGCCGACCGCCGTGGGGTCGCCGCCCGCCTTGTGGACGAGAGCCGCCTGCCGTACGGCGCCCAGCACGTCCAGCGTGTTGGAGCTGACGGCGCCGTCCGTGCCCAGTCCGACGGTCACGCCCGCGCTCAACAGCCGTGGCACCGGCGCGATTCCGCAGCCCAGCTTCAGGTTGGACACCGGACAGTGGGCGACCGATGTGCCCGTGCGGGCCAGCGCCGCGATCTCCGGACCAGTCAGGTCCACGGCGTGCGCGAGCAGCAGATCGGGACCGAGCAGCCCCAGCGAGTCGAGCAACTCCACCGGCCGCTTGCCGTACTTGACCTCGACGGTGGCGACCTCGGTCGGGTTCTCCGCCGCGTGGATGTGCAGCAGCGCACCGAACTCCCGTGCCAGGGCGGCGATTTCGACGAGCTGGTCGGGGGCGAGGGTGTAGGTCGAGTGCGCGAAGACGATCGGGCGCAGGCCGGGGCGTGCCTCGCCGCGGGCCACCAAGTCCCGTCGCGCCCAGTCCAGTCGGTCCTCGTAGGCGATACGGTCCGGCGGCTCCGGCACGTCCATGAAGGTGGGCCCGGTGTGCAGTCGCCAGCCCGCCTCACGGGCCGCCTGCTCGGCCGCCTCGTGGAACCAGTACATGTCGAGCGCCGAGGTCACCCCGGCCCGTACGCTCTCGGCCACCGCGAGCCGCACCGCCGCCGCCACGTTCTTCGGCGTCAGTAGCTGGGCCTCCCACTTCAACACCCGTTCCAGGAAGCCCTGGAGAGTGACGTCGTCGGCGCGGCCGCGCAGCAGCGTCATCGCGAGATGCGTGTGCGTGTTGATCAGCCCGGGCAGCACGAGACAGCCCGACGCGTCAATGGACTCCGCCGCCGTGAACCGAGTTGTCAGCTCCTCGGCCGGTCCTACGGCGACGATCTCGCCCTCGTGGACGGCAACTGCCCCGTCCCGTACGACCGTTCCGGCCTCGTCGACGGTCAGGACGTCACCGCCGTGCACCAACAGGTCGATGCTCAACGTGCTCATACCGTCGACTCCTCGGCCTCGGCGAGCAGTCGGAGCGCCTCCAGCGAGACGATCGCGCCCCGCTCGACACCGGCCGCCACGACCTCCCGATGCGGGTCGTACCCGCCGGTGGTGTCCTCGTCGACGAGTTCATCGGCGTTGGCGCCGTCGATGACCAGCACCCCGCCCGCGACCAGACCGCGCAGCGAGGCCGTCACCAGCAGCGCCGACAGCTCCATCTCGATCGCCGCGAGCCCGGCGCCGTCGTAGGAGAAGAGGGGGAGAAGGCCGGGCTGGAAGGCCGCGCGGGTCCAGACGATGCCGCGGTGGTGCGGGGCGTCGGCCTCGCGGGCCGCGCGCTGGAGGGCGAAGACGGCCTCGGGGGCGGCGACCGCCGGGTACTCCGGGGGCAGCAACTGCTGGGTGACGCCGTCGTCGCGTACGGCCGCCTCCGCGATGACGAGGTCGCCGTCGCCGATGCCGGGCTTCATCGCGCCCGCCGTGCCGAAGCGCAGGAAGGTGCGGACCCCCGCGTCCGCCAGCTCCTGGAACAGCAGGATCGCGCCCGGCC
>NZ_JBLTJC010000316.1:0-12193 GCF_048158785.1 Streptomyces colwelliae
TNTGTATAAGAGACAGCCCCCGGACCTCCCCCGTTACCTACTCCCCCCCAACCTTCAGGCGACAAGCTCCCCGAAGGCGTCCTCCTCGTCACGGCCGAAGCTGAGGACCTCGTCCTCGCGCATGCGGCGGAGCGACCGCCAGATGCTGGACTTCACCGTGCCGACACTGATGTCGAGGATCTCCGCGATCTCCGGGTCCGTGCGGCCCTCGTAGTAGCGGAGGACCAGCATGGTGCGCTGGAGTTCCGGCAGCCGGGACAGCGCCTGCCACAGGACCGCGCGCAGTTCCGTGCCGCGCATCGCGTCCGTGTCGCCGGGCGTCTCCGGCAGTTCCTCGGTCGGGTACTCGTTCAGCTTGCGGCGGCGCCACGCGCTGATGTGCAGGTTCGTCATGGTGCGGCGGAGGTAGCCCCCGACCGCGGCCTTGTCGCTGATCCGGTCCCACGCCTTGTACGTCGAGAACAGCGCGCTCTGGAGCAGGTCCTCGGCCTCGAAGCGGTCGCCGGTCAGGTGGTAGGCGGTCGCGTACAGGGAGGCGCGGCGCTCCTGGACGTAGGCGGTGAACTCCGCCTCCGACAGCGAACGACGCTCCCCCGTGTCCTCCCTGTACGCACTTCCCCCGTGCGCCTCCCCCGTGTGCGCGTCAACCACCGTCATGTAACCGGTGTGCTGACGCCCGGCACCGCGAACGCACCCCCGCCCGCTCACGGCACCGGACTTCTCGGAACCCCGGTTCACGTCGTGCAGACGCGTGATGACTGCGTTGTTGCTGGTGCTGTGCAGCGTGTTCATCTCGCGCCCCCCGTAGTGGACTTGCCCGGTGTTCGGATGTTCCGGCTCGGTTCCCTCGTGGTTCCTTGCCTGTGCCGAAAATCCTGCCGGGGGCACTTCATGGACGTGTCCCCCGACTGTCACAGACCTGTCACAGGGGTCGGTCTCTGTAGCTGCCCTCAGAAAACGGACAGTCCGGTCACAGATAGGAGCGCTACGGGTGCGTACACGTACAGGTGTCGAAACCCCGGCCCGCCATGGGCCAGAATGAGCCCCGTGCCTTCCCTGTTGCTGATCGAGGACGACGACGCCATCCGGACGGCCCTGGAGCTCTCGCTGACGCGCCAGGGACACCGGGTTGCCACCGCTGCCAGCGGCGAGGACGGTCTGAAGCTGTTGCGTGAGCAGCGGCCGGACCTGATCGTGCTGGATGTGATGCTGCCCGGCATCGACGGTTTCGAGGTGTGCCGTCGTATCCGGCGCACGGACCAGCTGCCGATCATTCTGCTCACCGCGCGCAGCGACGACATCGACATCGTCGTCGGACTGGAGTCCGGCGCCGACGACTACGTGGTGAAACCCGTGCAGGGGCGGGTGCTGGACGCCCGCATCCGGGCCGTGCTGCGGCGCGGAGAGCGAGAAGCCAACGACGCCGCCACATTCGGTTCGTTGGTGATCGACCGCGCCGCGATGACCGTCACGAAGAACGGCGAGGACCTCCAACTCACGCCCACCGAGCTGCGGTTGCTGCTCGAACTGAGCCGGCGGCCCGGACAGGCCCTGTCCCGGCAGCAGTTGCTGCGCCTGGTGTGGGAGCACGACTACCTCGGCGACTCGCGCCTGGTGGACGCCTGCGTCCAGCGGCTGCGCGCCAAGGTCGAGGACATCCCGTCCTCCCCGACCCTCATCCGTACCGTGCGCGGCGTCGGCTACCGCCTGGACTCGCCTCAGTGACCGACGCACCAGGGGGGATCCGCGGCTGGCGCCCGGGTCGTAAGGGAGTTCTGTGGCGGCTGCGGTTCACCAGCCTGCGCCTGCGGCTGGTGGTCGTGTTCGGCCTGGTCGCGCTGACCGCCGCCGTGTCCGCGTCCGGCATCGCGTACTGGCTCAACCGCGAGGCCGTCCTCACCCGCGCGCAGGACGCCGTCCTGCGCGACTTCCGGCAGGAGATGCAGAACCGCGCGGGCGCCCTGCCCGCGCACCCCACCCAGGACGAACTGATGCGCACCGCGGGCCAGATGGCCAACAGCAGCCAGCGCTTCAGCGTCCTGCTCGTCGGCGAGGACGCGAACGACAAGACGGTCTACGGCAACTCGGGCGGCCTGAACGGCTTTTCGCTGGAGGACGTGCCCAAGTCGCTGCGTACGGCGGTGAACAAGCAGCAGTCGGTGTCCGACGGCAACAAGGAGCCGTACCACCTGTACTGGCAGCGGGTCACCGAGCACGGCACGCCGTATCTGGTGGCCGGGACGCGGATGATCGGCGGCGGGCCGACCGGCTACATGCTCAAGTCCCTTGAGCCGGAGGCGAAGGACCTCAACTCCCTTGCCTGGTCGCTGGGTATCGCCACCGGGCTCGCGCTGATCGGTTCCGCGTTGCTCGCGCAGGCCGCCGCGACGACCGTCCTCAAGCCGGTGCACCGGCTCGGCATCGCCGCGCGCCGGCTCGGCGAGGGCAAGCTCGACACCCGGCTGCGGGTCTCCGGTACCGATGAACTCGCCGAACTGTCACGGACGTTCAACCAGACCGCCGAGGCGCTGGAGAAGCGGGTCGCCGACATGGCCGCCCGCGACGACGCCTCGCGCCGGTTCGTCGCCGACATGTCCCACGAGCTGCGTACGCCGCTCACCGCCATCACCGCCGTGGTGGAGGTGCTGGAGGAGGAACTCGACGCCGAGACGGGCAGCGTGGACCCGATGATCGAGCCCGCCGTACGGCTGGTGGTCAGCGAGACCAAGCGGCTCGGCGACCTCGTCGAGAACCTGATGGAGGTCACCCGCTTCGACGCGGGCACCGCCCGGCTGGTCCTCGACGACGTCGACCTCGCCGACCAGATCACCGCGTGCATCGACGCCCGCGCCTGGCTGGACGCCGTGGACCTGGACGCCGAGCGCGGCATCCACTCCCGGCTCGACCCGCGCCGCCTGGACGTCATCCTCGCCAACCTCATCGGCAACGCCCTCAAGCACGGCGGCTCGCCGGTGCGGGTGTCGGTGCGCCTGGAGGACGACGAACTCGTCATCGCCGTACGGGACCACGGACCGGGCATCCCGGAGGACGTCCTGCCGCACGTCTTCGACCGCTTCTACAAGGCGAGCGCTTCCCGGCCGCGCTCCGAGGGCAGCGGCCTGGGGCTCTCCATCGCCCTGGAGAACGCCCGATTCCACGGCGGGGGGATCACCGCCGCCAACTCCCCCGAGGGCGGCGCGGTGTTCACCCTGCGGCTGCCGCGGGACGCCTCCGCGCTCACGGAGGAACCCGGCGCCGAGAACGGCGAGAAGAGCGAGGGCGCCGGCCCCGAGGAGAACGCGTCATGAACGTACGAGGCCGCTACGGCAGCGCGCTGGCGCTCCCCCTGCTCGGCCTGCTGCTCGCCGGGTGCGGGATCCGGGCCACGGAGGTGCCGACCGACTTCGGGGCGGCGCCGTCCCGGGTGCCGTGCACGCTCACCGAGCCGGACGTGTCGCCGCAGGCCGCGCGCGGGGTGCCCGTGCAGGTGTTCCTGCTGTGCGGGTCGTCGCTGGTGACCGTCGATCGGGCCGTACAGGTGCCGGACGGCACGGCGGACGTGCAGCGGCGCGTGATCGTCGCCCAGGGGCTGCTGGACCAGCTCGCGGAGTCGCCGTCGTCGGGTGAGAAGGACGCCGGGTACACGACCGACGTGCGCGGCGGCATGACGGTGAGCGGGCCGCGTGCCAAGGATCCCAAGGACGCGCTGCGGCTGAGCAATTCACCGGCCGACCTCACGTCGTACGCGCTCGCCCAGCTCGTCTGCACGTTCTCCGACTCGGCCGCGGCCGAGGGCGACGGCTCCGTGGTCCTCGGCGGCCCGGACGGCTCGCCCCTGCGCCGCTACGAGTGCACGGACGACGTCCGCTCCGACCCGGGCACCAAGGCACCGCCGTCCAGCGAGGTGACGGGCGGCTGAAGCCGCGTGCGCCCCCGGGGTGAACGGGGCGCGAAAAGGGGCGTGTGGCGCAGGCCTCACCCTGGTGCCCGGTGCCTACCCGGAACCGATCGTGCCGGAGAGGGCGTCTTGTGGGGCGTGCAGCGTCAAGGCTCCATCGGCGGCAGTGCCGCGATTCGCGTCCGTGTGACAGGAGGTGTCCTCCTCGTCGCACACCTCGTGCTCGTCGCCTGGGTCACGCTGCGCCCACGGGACGTCCCCTGGGTGATGCCCCCGAATCTGCACCCGCTGGCCAGTATCCGGGCCGATCTGGCCATGGGCTGGCCGGAGGCGTCCAAGCGGATCGGTGAGGGCCTCGCGCTGCTGGCACCGCTGGGTGTCCTGCTCCCGACCGTCAGCGGCAGACTCCATGTCTCGCCGCTCGCGTCCCTCGTCCGTACGGTCGCTGCGGGCGCCCTGATCTCCCTGGGCATCGAACTGCTCCAGACCGGGGTGCCGGGCCAGGTCGTCGACATCGACTCGCTGCTCATGAACACGGTGGGCGTGGCCCTCGCCCACGCCGCGATCGTCCCGGCGGCCCGCGCCTGGCTCCGCCGCAGGGCCGAGTCCGGGCCCCCCGCGACCGTCCTCCAGGAGGAACCGACTCAGGGACGGACCCCGACGATTCCCAGGGTCGGCATCGCACCGTAGAGCGACGCCGGGCGCGCCGCGCGTCCGTAACGTTGACGGCAGATGAGGCAACCACACGGGGGGCCTCGGACAGCCGCTCGCGAAGGAGCTCACCATGACCGCCATTGCCCGCCCCACCCAAGGCCGCATGATCGGCGGAGTGTGCGCAGCGCTGGCGCGGCGCTTCGGTACCTCCGCGACCACGATGCGGGTGATCTTCCTGGTCTCCTGCCTGCTGCCCGGCCCGCAGTTCCTGCTCTACATCGCGCTGTGGATCCTGTTCCCGTCCGAGGACAAGGTGCGCACCGAGGCCTGGTGAGGCTCCGGCCCCGGACACCGCCCGCGTCCACGTCCACGTCCACGTACGCCGATGGGGCGCACCCTCTCCAGGGTGCGCCCCATCGGCGCGTTCAGGGGTGGGGCTCAGCCCAGCGGGACGCCGTTCAGCGGCAGGCCGTGCGTGGGCAGGCCCGTGTTCGACAGCGGCAGACCGCCCAGCAGCCCGGCGACGGGCGCGGTCGGACCGTCGGACAGCACCTTCTCGGCGGCCGGCTGCACGGCGGACAGACCACCCGCGAGCGCGGGCTGCGCCTGGCTCAGCGCCTCACCGGCACCCGGCAGCGCCTTGGCGACGTTCTCCGCGGGCAGCGTGTGGGTCACGGTGCCCAGCGCCTGGGTGGCGTCCGGAAGCGCCGGAGCCGCGCTCGCGGCACCCGCGCCGACAGCGGCGAAGGCGGCACCGAGGGCGGCGACACCGAGGGTCTTGGCAGCAGACTGCTTCATGGTGAATGCGTCCTTGAATGGGAAGACGGGGGATGTGAGCGGTCCAAGACCGTAAACACGCGAGGCCACCCGCCGCAAACATCGAAATGCGGACGGATTGTGAACACCCGCCCGCACCTCCCGTATCCCGGTTGGCCTCGTTCAGCCCTCTTCGGACACAGAACCGCTGGTGGAAGCGGTCTGCCGGAACAGCCATTCGGATTTCAGCTCGGCATATCCGGGCTTGACCACGTCATTGATCATGGCGAGTCGTTCATCGAAAGGAATGAATGCTGACTTCATAGCATTGACGGAAAACCACTGCATGTCGTCGAGCGAATAACCGAACGCCTCGACAAGGTGCTCGAATTCCTTGCTCATGCTGGTGTGGGACATGAGCCGGTTGTCGGTATTGACCGTCGCCCGGAAATGCAGCCGCCGCAGCAGCCCGATCGGGTGCTCGGCGTAGGAGTCGGCGGCGCCGGTCTGGAGGTTGGAGCTGGGGCACAGCTCCAACGGGATGCGCTTGTCGCGCACGTACGACGCGAGCCGGCCGAGCTCGACGGACCCGTCCTCCTTCACCTGGATGTCGTCGATGATGCGCACCCCGTGCCCGAGCCGGTCGGCGCCGCACCACTGCAACGCCTGCCAGATCGACGGCAGCCCGAAGGCCTCACCGGCGTGGATCGTGAAGTGGTTGTTCTCGCGCTTCAGATACTCGAAGGCGTCCAGGTGCCGGGTGGGCGGGAACCCGGCCTCCGCGCCCGCGATGTCGAAGCCGACGACACCCAAGTCGCGGTAACGGTTGGCGAGTTCGGCGATCTCCAGGGAACGGGCCGCATGCCGCATGGCGGTGAGCAGCGCCCCCACGCGAATCCGCCGTCCGCTCTCCCGCGCGAGCAACTCCCCTTGCCGGAAGCCCTCGTTGACGGCCTCGACGACCTCTTCGAGGCTGAGCCCGCCGTCGAGGTGCTGCTCGGGCGCGTACCGCACCTCCGCGTAGACGACACCGTCCTCGGCGAGGTCCTCGGCGCACTCGCGGGCGACCCGGATCAGCGCGTCGCGGGTCTGCATCACGCCGACCGTGTGCGAGAAGGTCTCCAAGTACCGCTCCAGGGAACCGGAGTCGGCAGCCTCGGCGAACCACACGCCGAGCTTGTCCGGGTCGGTCTCGGGGAGTCCGGTGTACCCGGCGTCCCTCGCGAGTTCGACGATCGTCCCCGGGCGGAGACCGCCGTCGAGGTGGTCGTGCAGCAGAACCTTCGGCGCCCGGCGGATCTGGTCCGGCGTCGGGGTGTTCGGGGTGCTCTGGCTCGTCATTTCCGCACTCTAACTCCTACGCGCGTAGATCACCCGTTGTACGAATCCGTCGATACGTAACGGTGACCGCGCGGAAGGATGGCGTACACGCTTGCTTCTGACACTGTTCTGTCATGGCACAGCAAGCGACGCCGGTCAGGACGGCCCGGCTGGGGAGAGCGCTCGGTCCCGAACCGACCTCGGTGAGCGGCGTGGTGCTGCTGCTCCCCGGTGGCGAGGAGGTGTCCAGCCGTAGACCCTCCCCCATGATGGCGACGGCCTCCGTAAGGACGTTGGGGCGCCGACTGGCCCGCGCGGGCCAGGGTGACGGGCTCGCCGCGCATGTCGTCCACTACCGCTGCCGCGGCTGGAACGGCAGCGAAGCGTCTCTCGCGCACGACGCGGCCTGGGCGGTGGAGGAGGTCGTACGGCGGTACGGGGACGTGCCCGTGTGTCTCACCGGGATCGACATGGGCGCCCGCGCGGCGTTGCGCTCCGCGGGGCACGAGGCGGTGAACTCCGTTGTGGCGCTGGCTCCTTGGCTGCCCGAACAGGATGTCGCCGCGCCACCCGAACCGGTGAAGCAGCTGGCGGGGCGGCGGGTGTTGATCGTGCACGGCACGAACGACGAACGGACCGATCCCGAGCTGTCGTTCCGGTTGGCGGCCCGGGCGAAGAAGGCGAACCGGGACATCTGCCGGTTCGAAGTGCACTCCGACGGGCACGGGTTGCATCAGCACCGGCAGGAAGTGCAGGCGTTGACCGAGGACTTCGTGATGGGGGCGTTGTTCGGGCGGGCGTTTTCCCGGCCTGTCGAGGACGCGCTTCAGGCTCCGCCGCCCTTGGGTTTGAGGATGCCGTTGGCTGCGGGGTTCGGGCGGTCGCTTCGTAAGGGGTGACGGTTCGTTGCGGAGTGCGGGTGCGGTGCGGGTGGTCGCGCCCACGGGGGCGGAGCCGCACATTGACACAGCTCCGCGCCCCTAAAACGGGCCGCACCCAAGTACGCGCCCCTGGCGGCAAGTTCCGTGTCGACGTGCTGATGCGCACGGTGCCCCGACGCGGCCGGCAGCAACTGTCCGCAGGCGCCGGCGAGGTGGCCCACCACCGCTGTTTCAGCCCACGGCCAGTAGCGCTGCCCGCCCTGGTCCCTATGGCGTCGTCGACACCAGGCCCGCGCCCGCGACGGCCACGACCGCCGACGCCGAAGTCAGTGGGCCCGAGGGGCCCCTCATGCCGCCGTCAGCGCCGCCAGGGCGCGGACCATCGCGTCGTTGAATTCTTCCGGCGTCAGCGGCAGGCGGGACTTGACGTCCCGACTCCACTGGTCGGCGAGGACCTCGGCGGAGCCTGCCTCGACACCGTCGAGCACCGCGTCGGCCAGGTCCGACGGCGCGATCTTGGCCACGGGCCAGCCCGCGGCCATGTCGGTGTCGGCCAGGCCGAGGTGCACCGCTGTCACGAGCGTGCCCTGCTCGGCGAGTTCCAGGCGGACGCCGTTGGTCATGGCCCAGGCGGCGGCCTTGGTCAGGTGGTAGGCATTGGCGCCCTGGCCCCCGAACCATGACATGGCGGAGAGGACGTTGACGATCGCGCCCCCGCCGTTCCTGGCGAGCGTCGGCGCGAACTCCCGGATCATTCCCAGGTGGCCGAACATGTTGGTCTCCAGCTCGTGCCGTACCGCGTCCAGCGAACCGGTCACCAGGTCGGTCCCCGTCTGGATCCCCGCGTTGTTGATGAGCAGCGAGACGTCCGGGGCGGCCTCGGCCGCGGCCGTCACAGACGCGGGATCGGCGATGTCGAGGGGCAGCACGTCGACCCCGGGCAGGTCCACGGTCCCGGGGCGGCGAGCCGTCGCGTAGACCTTGCGGGCGCCCCGATCGAGCAGCCGCTGGGCGAAGGCGCGGCCCAGGCCGCGGTTGGCTCCGGTGACAAGGGCGACTGAGTTGTTGATGTCCATGCCCGGTACGCTAAAACCTGACGCTGACGTCAGAGGCAAGTGTGGTCAGCAGGGCCGGGGCGAGAGGAATCACCATGACCGTCACGCAGGCCGCGGCCGAGCCGCTGATCCGCATCGGCGAGGTGGCGCGGGGTGCCGGCGTCTCGGTACGCGCCGTGCGCTACTACGAGCAGCAGGGGCTGCTCATCGCGGAGCGCAGCCCATCCGGCCAGCGCCTCTACCGGCAGGACGCCGTCGCCCTGGTCCGTTTCTTCCAGCAGATGTTCGCCGCCGGCCTGACCAGCCGAGGGATCATGGCACTCCTTCCGTGCTGGGACTCCGGGCACACCGACGCCGGGCAACGAGCCATGCTGCGCGCCGAGCGGGACCGCATCCAGGCCAAGATCGGCGACATGCAGGCTGCCCTGGACCGCCTCGACAAGGTCATCGCGATCACGGACACGCACCCGTAGGCGCGGTCGGTCGCACAGCACCCGACCCGGCACCGGGCACCGGGCACCGGGCACCGGAGTCGACCCTCGAAGGACTTCCGAAGCGGACCGGTCAATGCTCCAGGCGGACAGGCATCAGCATCGAAAAGGTGCCCTCGGCGTCGGTCCGGCGGATCGCCAGGGGTGCCGTAGCGGCGCCGAACTCCAGAATCAGTCGGTCCCGGGCTCCGGCGGCGAGGGCATCCAGCAGGAACTCGCGATTGACGGCGATGTCGCCCTGGCTGTCGTCACCGTCTTCACAGACGCGGACCGTGCCGTCGCCCGTCACCTTGAGCACGCTGAGGTCACAGGACGCGCCGTCCTGCTCGCGCACCTCGCTGACGCGGACGGAGCCGGTTTCCACCGCCGCCCGGAAAGCCGGGACATCGACGAGGGCACGGCGCCCTGCCGGCAGGCGGACGAGGCGACGGTAATCAGGAAAGTCGTGGTCGAGACACTGACCGGCCGCCTGACGGTCCCCTGCCTCCAGGGCCACGCGGTCACCGTCCACAGTGAGCTGGACGGATGCGTCGTCACTCAGCAGCGCCCGCATCGCGTCGGCGAGTGGGGACGGCACGATGACCTGCACACGGGGCCCGCCATGCCCGGTGGCACCGGCTTGTGCGACTGCCATCCGGTACCGGTCGGTGGCCACGACATGGAGCGTCTCACCCTCGATGTCGAACAGGACACCGCCGAGCATCGGCAGCTCCGGGTCGGTACTGACGGCGAAGCGGACCGCGTCCAACGCCGCGGCCAACTCGGGCGCGGAGACAGCCAATCGGACGGTGGTGTCGGTGCGGGGCAAAGCCATGGGATTCTCCCTGTGTTCGAGTAGCGCTCGGACCATGGAGAACTCGATGCGGGCATCGGACAGCCCCAGTTCAAGACGGCGCAGATGCGCTTGAAGCAGCTTCCGCACCAGGTCGGTGTCCTGACTGGACCAGCCGGCCAGCACCAGCCGAATGTCCGCCAATGCCATACCGGCCCGACGCAGCCGGGCCAGCAACCGGGCCTCGTCAAGCTGCTCCGGGCCGTACCAGCGATAGCCGCTCACCGGATCCACCCAGGCCGGGACCAGCACGCCGGCACCGTCGTAGAACCGCAGGGCGCTCACGCTCAGTCCACTGTCCCGAGCCATCTCACCAATACTGCGCATCTCGCTCTCCACACCCGGGACTCTGGGCCCTCCACCAAGTCGAGGGTCAACCCTGAAAGGACTTCCGGAGCCGACCGCCAAGGGGAACACCCTTACGTGGGGAGCAAGTTGCCTCTCCTCGACAGCAGGAACTGCTTGAAAGCCGCCACCGGCGGCGTGTCCGGGTGGCCGTCCAGCCACGCCACGCCGATCTCCCTCACCGCCCTCGGGGCCGTTACCGTCAGCTCCGCAACTCCTGGGCGGGGTACGGCTGGTGGGGGCAGGAGGGCGACCCCCAGGCCCGCCGCCACCAGGCCCCGTAGGGTCTCCGCCTCCTCCCCCTCGAAGGCGATCTTCGGGCGGAAGCCGGCCTCCTTGCAGACGTTGTCGGTGATGCTGCGGAGGCCGTAGCCCGGTTCCAGGGTCACGAAGGTCTCGTCGGCCGCCTCCGCGAGGCGGATGCGCTTGCGGGTGGCCAGGCGGTGGTCGGCCGGGACGACGAGGCGGAGTTTCTGTACGTCGAGGCGGTGGGCCACGACATCGGGGGCGTCGAGGGTCGGGGAGGTCAGGAGGCACAGGTCCAGCTCGCCCGCCCGCAGCCGCTCCAGCATGGCCTCGCCGTAGTTCTGGACGAGGCTGAAGCGGACGCGGGGGTGGTCGGCGCGGAAGGCTCGGATGAGGCCGGGGACGGTTTCCGAGCCGAGGGTGTGGAGGAAGCCGAAGGCGACCTTGCCGGTGGCGGGGTCGGCGTCGGCGCGGACCTCGTCGGCGGCCCGCCCGATCTCGGCGAGGGCGCGGTCGACGGAGGTGAGGAAGGTGCGGCCGGCCGGGGTCAGGGAGACCGTGCGGCCTCTGCGGGCGAACAGGTCGACGCCCAGGTCCTGTTCGAGGCGGACCATCGCTCGCGACAGGGTGGACTGCGGGACCTGCATCTCCTGCGCGGCCCGGGTGACGTGTTCGGTGCGGGCGACGCCGGCGAAGTACGCGAGGCGGGGCGCGAGGAGCGCGACGATGTCTTCTGTGTCACCGGATGGTGACAGGTGAGCCTGTGACCTCTGTTGATGCGCCATGGGAACGATTATGGCGTTTCCGTGCATTGGACGGATGAGTGGGAGCGTACGTAGCTTCGAGGCATGTCTCCCGCCGATACCGGGGCGTCCACGATCGTGGCCGCCACCACCCCTGTCCCCGACTCCGACTCACGGCTGACGCCGGGTGGTCCCGGCTATCGCCGTATGAGCTTCGCCCTGTTCCTCGCCGGTGTCGCGACCTTCGCGCTGCTCTACTCCACGCAGGCCCTGCTGCCGCTGATCTCCTCCGGTTTCGCGGTGTCGGCGAGTGCGGCGAGCTGGACGGTGGCGGCCGCGACGAGTGGGCTCGCGTTGTTCGTCCTGCCGATGAGCGCGCTGTCGGAACGTTTTGGACGTCGTACGGTCATGACGGCGTCGTTGGTGGTCGCGGTGAGCATCGGGGTGCTGGTCCCGTTCGCTCCGTCGCTGGGCGCGCTGGTGGCGTTGCGGTTCCTTCAGGGGGCCGCGCTGGCCGGGCTACCGGCGTCGGCGACGGCGTATCTGGCGGAGGAGGTCCGGCCGAAGGCGCTGGTCACGGCGATCGGGCTGTTCGTGGCGGGCAACAGTGTCGGCGGGATGAGCGGCCGGGTCATCACCGGCTGGGTCGCGCAGGAGTGGGGGTGGCGGGTCGCGGTGGCGGTGATCGGCGTCATCGCGGTCGGCTGCGCGGTCGCCTTCCGGCTGCTGCTTCCCGCCCCGAAGCACTTCACGCCGGGTTCGCTGCGCCCGCGCGTCCTGGCCCGCACGGTCCGCGACCACCTCGCGAACCCGCTGCTGTGCCGGCTGTACGCGATCGGCGCGTTGTTCATGACGGTCTTCGGCGGCGTCTACACGGTGGTCGGCTACCGCCTCACCGAGGCCCCCTTCTCCCTCCCCCAGGGCATCATCGGCTCGATCTTCCTCGTGTATCTGGTGGGGACCGTGTCGGCG
>NZ_JBLTJC010000317.1:0-12159 GCF_048158785.1 Streptomyces colwelliae
TTCTCGAAGGCGCTGCGGGTCGTGGTGAGCGAAGAGGCGAGATCGAGGAGGTCCGTCTAGTGCGAGCGCTCCGGACCTCAGCGGGCCGAGCGCCCCTTCAAGGCCCGCCCCGCCGCCTCCGGCAAGCGCCCCAACCTCCTCGTCATCCTCGGCGACGACCTCGGCTGGGCCGACCTGTCCTCCTACGGCGCCCCGCACATCAAGACGCCGAACCTGGACCGGCTGGCCCGGCAGGGCGTGCGCTTCACCGACGCGTACTCCGGCTCCGCGACCTGCTCCCCGACCCGGTTCAGCCTGTACACCGGGCGATATCCGGGCCGTACGCCAGGCGGGTTGGCCGAACCGATCGCCAACAGGACGCAGGGGCTCGACCCCAGCCACCCCACTCTGGCGTCCCTGTTGAAGAAGGCGGGCTACTCCACCGCCCTCATCGGCAAGTGGCACTGCGGCTGGCTGCCCGACTACAGCCCCACGAAGTCGGGTTGGGACGAGTTCTTCGGCAACCACGGGGGCGTGCTGGAGTACTTCTCCAAGCTCGGCCAGCTCGGCGGCTACGACCTCTACGAGGGCGACGCGACCTACAAGGACCTGCGCTACTACACCCAGGTGCTGACCGAGCGGGCCGTGGAGTACGTCGGCCGGAAGCACGACAAGCCCTGGCTGCTGAACCTCAACTTCACCACCCCGCACTGGCCTTGGCTCGCGGAGGGCGACGAGGAGACGGGCGCCGAGATCGCGGCGAGGATCCGGGCCGCGAAGAGCCAGCTGGAGATCAGCAACGCCCTCAACCACTACGACGGCGGCTCGGTCGCGAAGTACACGGAGATGGTGGAGAGCCTCGACGCGGCCGTCGGCGAGGTGCTCGCCGCGCTGCGCCGGTCCGGGCAGGAGGAGGACACGCTGGTGTACTTCGCCAGCGACAACGGCGGTGAACGCTGGTCGTACCTCTGGCCGTTGAGCGGCGAGAAGTTCGTGCTCCAGGAGGGCGGCATCCGGGTCCCGACGATCGTCCGCTGGCCGCAGCGCATCGACGGCGACCAGGTCAGCCACGAGCCGAACTTCTCCCCCGACTGGACCGCGACCTTCCTGGAGCTGGCCGGTGCCCGCCCCGACCCGGCGTACCCGCTGGACGGCACGAGCTTCGCGGGCTACCTGCTGAAGGGCGAGGAGCTGCCCGAGCGGGACCTGTTCTGGCGGGTGCGGGCCAACCGGGCGCTGCGGCGCGGCGATTGGAAGTACTACCAGGACGAGGACGGCGACGACCACCTCTTCGACCTCGGCGCCGACATCCGCGAACAGGCCGATCTCGCCCCCGACAAGCCGGAGTTGCTCGCCGAGCTGAAGGCGTCCTGGGAGAAGACCGCGAGCGGCCTACTGCCGTACCCGGCGGCCTAGGGCCTGACCACCTAGGACCCGCCCGTCAGCCGAGAATCCCCCGGTCGTACGCCACCGCCACGGCGGCCGCGCGGTCCTTGACGCCCAACTTGCCGTACAGGTGGGTGAGATGGGTCTTCACGGTCGCCTCGCTGATGAAGAGTTCGCGGGCGATCTCGCGGTTGGAGGTGCCCTTGGCGACGAGGGCCAGGACTTCGCGTTCGCGGGCGGAGAGCGGTTCGTTGCCCGGGGACTGGGGGCTGCGGACGGCGGAGACCAGGCGGGAGGCGACGGCGGGAGACAGGACCGTGCGGCCTTCCGCCGCCGCGCGGACGGCGGTGAAGAGTTCGTCGCGCGGGGCGTCCTTCAGGAGGTAGCCGGTCGCGCCCGCCTCGATCGCGGGGAGCGTGTCGGAGTCGGTGTCGTACGTCGTCAGGACGAGCACCTTCGCGCGGGCGGCGCGGCGGGTCAGTTCGCGGATGGCGTCGACGCCCGCGCCGCCCGGCATGCGCAGGTCCATCAGGATGACGTCGGGGTCGAGGGCGGTGGCCCGCTCCACGGCCTCGACGCCGCCCGACGCCTCGCCCAGGACACGGAATCCGGGCGCGGACTCGAACATGCCGCGCAGACCGTCCCGTACGACGGGATGGTCGTCGACGATCAACAGGGAGATCAGCAACTCGTCACTCATGGCGGACCAACGGTACGCGAGCCGACAGGGCCGTGCCGTGCCCCGGCTCGGTCTCGATCGCGAGGGAGCCCGCGATGCGTTCGGCGCGGGCGCGCATGCCGTCGAGGCCGAAGCCTCCGGTGCGGGTGCGGTCGGGGAGGGCGAGCGGGTCGAAGCCCTGGCCGTCGTCACGGATGTCGAGGATGACCTCGTCGCCCAGGAAGCTGAGGGTGACGCCTACGCGTGTGGCGCGGGCGTGCCGGGCCGCGTTCGACAACGCCTCCTGGGCAATGCGCAGCAGCGTCGCCGAGACCTCGTCGTGGAGGTGCTCGGTGGTGCCGGTGACGGTGAACTCGGCGCGGACGCCGGTGCGTTCGCCCCACTCGGCGACCGTGTTCTTCAGGGCCTCGGGCAGTCCGTCGTTCTCCAGCGCGATGGGGGCGAGGTTCTGCACGGAGCGGCGGGCCTCGCCGAGGCTGTGCCGGGCGAGGGTGGAGGCGCGTTCGAGGTGGGTGCGGGCGGTCGTCAAGTCGGGTGCGTTGGCCACGACTTGGAGCTGGGCGATGATGCCGGTCAGGCCCTGCGCGATGGTGTCGTGGATCTCGGCCGCCAGCCGCCTCCGCTCGTCGGCGACCCCGGCTTCCCTTGCCTGGACGAGGAGTTGGGCGTGCAGGGCGGCGTTCTCGTCGAGGGCCTGCTGGAGCGCGGTGTTGGTGCGTTCGAGTTCGGTGATGGTCTCGCTGCGCTCGCGGGAACGCTCCGACTCCTGCTGGGTGAGATGCGCGATCGCCATCTGGAGGCCGGAGTTGGCGGCCACGAGCGCCGCGAAGAGCACCCATTGGACCCCGCTCCCGAGCGGCAGCCCACCCGCCTGCGCACCGGCCACGGTGACCGCGCTCGCGAACAGCCCCACCCGTTGCCGTACCGTGCCCGGGATCAGTTCGTCGGCGTCCATGAAGCCGGAGGCGGCGTAGAACGCGAAGAACGGGTCGATCCAGGTGAGGGCGAAGCCGATGGCCCAGCGGACGACGTAGTACGCCGTCCCCGCCCGCGACGGGGTCCGGCCGCGGCCGGGACGGCGGGCGCGGGTGCCGTGCCACCACAGCTGGAGGAGGAGCGCGGCGCCGGCCAGGGCCCAGCCGGTCCACCACTGGGCGGCGGTGTAGTCGAACAGACCGGAGGAGGCGAGCGCGAGGACGACACTGATACCGAGCAGCCCGTACGGCCCCCATGTGTGCAGCTGCTCCCAGCGCCGCTCGATCCGCTCGTCCCTGGTGGTCATCTCCTCAGTCTGCACGGCTGGTCCCCCTACTCCCAGCGGAACCAGCGTGAGGCGCCGGCCGTCAGCAGCACGGTCCAGGCGACCAGTACGCCCAGGTGGGTCCAGCCCGGCCAGTTCCCGGCCGCCGCCCGGTTCAGGGCCTCGGCGGCGGCGCCGAACGGGGTGTAGCCGACGATCCGGGCCATGACGTCCGGCATGGAGTTCACCGGGATCCACACGCCCGCGCAGAACATCATCGGGAAGAACACGGCCGACCCGATCGCACCGGCGATCTTCGTGGTCCGGGACAGCGCCGAGACCACCCCGCCCAGCGCGAGCGCGGCCAGCACGGCGAGGAGCAGGGCGAGGAGATAGCCGCCGGGCTGCTTCGGGAGGCGTACGTCGAAGGCGAGGCGGCCGACGAGCAGCGCGCACAGGGCGGAGGCCAGCGCGGCCGTGCCGTAGACCACCATCTGTGCGGCGAGCAGGGCGGTGGGCCGGACCGGGGTGGCGGACATGCGGCGGAGGATGCCGCGTTCGCGGTAGCCGGTGAGGTTCTGCGGCATCGACTGGAGCGCACCGACGATCATGCCGAGCAGGACGGCGACCGGGACGTACACGTCGATGGTGCGCAGGCCGCCCAGATCGGCCTCGTGGTGGCGGAAGCCCGGGATGGAGCCCAGGATCACCAGCAGCAGGGTGGGGAAGAGCAAAATCCAGAAGAGGGCGCCGGGTTCGCGGCGGAAGAGCCTCAACTCGGTGCGCAGGACTGCGGTGTTCATACGGTGACCTCCGTCAGGTCCAGGAACGCGTCGTCCAACGTGGCGTCGGAGACCCGGAGTTGGTGGGCGGTGATGTGGTTGCGGGCGAGCAGCGTGATGACGGCGTTGACGGTCTCGTCGGAACCGGAGAGCGTGATCCGGCCGTCCTTGTGCGTCACGGACGTGAGCGCGGGCAGCGCGTTCAGGTCACCGTCGTCCAGCGCCGCGGAGGGCGTGAAGCTGATGACGGTGGAGCCCGCCGAGCGCCGGATCAGCCCGTCCGGGGTGTCCAGGGCGGCCACCCGCCCCTTGTCGATCACGGCGATCCGGTCGCACAGCCGCTGCGCCTCCTCCATGAAGTGCGTGACGAGCAGGACGGTGACCCCGCTCGCCCGCACGTCCTCGATGAGCTGCCAGGTGTCACGGCGGGCGCGCGGGTCGAGGCCGGTGGTGAGCTCGTCGAGGACGACGACGCGGGGGTTGCCGATCAGCGCGAGCGCGATGAACAGGCGCTGCTTCTGCCCGCCGGACAGCTTCGCGAACCGAGTGGTCAACTTGGCGGTCAGGCCCAGGCGTTCGGCCAGCGGTCGCCAGTCGGCGGGGTGCGGATACAAGGACGCGTACAGCTCCAGCGCCTCGCGGACGGTGAGCTTGGCCTGGAGCTCGCTCTCCTGGAGCTGGGCGCCGAGGACCCGGGCGACCTCCGCGTGGTCGGCGACGGGGTCGAGACCGGTGACGCGGACCCGGCCCGCGTCCGGGACGCGCAGGCCCTCGACGCACTCGACGGTGGTGGTCTTGCCGGCGCCGTTCGGACCGAGGATCCCGAAGATCTCGCCCTCCTCGACGGCGAACGAGACCCCGTCCACGACGGCCCGGCCGCCGTAGGACTTCCGTAGTGCGGTGACTTCGATGACAGGAGTGGCTGACATGTTCCGAGGGTCCCGGGAACGCGGGGTCGGGCACATCGGCCATCGCGCTCGACCGGGCATCAACCGATCGGTTGATGCGCGACTACGACTCCCCTTGATGTGCCGCTACGACCCCCGAACACCCAGGTCGTAGGACCAACGGCCGATCCGGGTCCGGCCAAAACTCGGTGGGCACTGTCAGTGGTGGTCCGTAGGCTCGCCCGTGATGACCACGACACCCGCCTCCGCCGAGGACCACCCCGACCGGTCCGCCGTCCGTACGCTCGCACGGCTGTGGCCGTACGTCCGCCCCGTGCGGGTACGGCTGTTCGCCGCGGCCGGGGTCGCCGTCCTCGCGTCCTGTACGGGGCTGGTGTTCCCGCTCGTCCTGAAGTGGATGGTGGACGGGCCGGTCGCCGACCGGGACACGGCGGGCGTGTGGCTCGGGGCGCTGTACCTGCTGCTGCTCGGGATCGCGGAGGCGGGCCTGTTCGGGCTGCGGCGATGGCTGGTCGCAAGGCCGCTGTCGCACGTCGAGGCGGAGATGCGGGCGGACCTGTACCGGCACTTGCAGCGCCTGCCGGTGTCCTTCCACGACAGATGGCCATCGGGCCAGCTCCTCTCCCGAGGCACCACGGACCTGATGCTGCTCCGGATGTTCCTCGCCTTCCCGCTGACGTTCCTGCTGGTCAACGCCGTGACGATCCTGGTGGGCGTGATCATCATGCTGCTCCAGGACTGGACGCTGGGGCTGGTGATCCTGGGTCCCGCCGTGCCGGTGATCGTCATGTGCGTACTGTTCGAGAGGCGGTACGCGCATGTGGCGCGCCTCGCGCAGGACCAGGTCGGCGACCTGACGACGGTCGTCGAGGAGAGCGTCCTCGGCATCCGGATCATCAAGGGCTTCGGCCGCCACCGCAGCCAGGCCCGCGCCTTCCGCGACCTCTCCCGCACCCTGCGTGGCACCGAACTCCGCAAGGCCCGACTCCTAGCCACGATCTGGGGCGTCATCGTCACCCTGCCCGAGCTGGCGCTCGGAGCGACGCTGGTCCTCGGGACGGTGCAGGTCGCGGACGGGAACCTGTCGGCGGGCACGCTGGTGGCATTCCTCTCCACGGCACTGGCGCTGCGATGGCCGGTGGAGTCGATCGGCTTCCTCCTGGCAATGAGTCAGGAGGCGGCGACGGCGACAGAGCGCTACTTCGAGGTGATGGATGAGACCCAGGAGGAGGAAGCGCCCTCAGGAGCCGCGCCCCAAAGGGGCGCGGGGAACGGCGCGCTCAGCCCCCACCGGCCCGCACCCGAAAACGACGGCATCCGCTTCTCCTCCGTCTCCTTCCGCTACCCCGACGCCCCGCCTGATTCCCCACCCACCCTCGACCGCATCGACCTGCACATCAAACCCGGCGAATCCATGGCCCTGGTAGGCGCGACAGGCACCGGCAAGACCACCCTCACCGCCCTCGTCCCCCGCCTCCACGAGGTGACATCGGGGCAGATCACACTGGACGGCAAGGACATCACCGCCATGCCCCGGGAAACGCTGCGCGCAATCGTCGCCGTGGCCTTCGAGGAACCGACGTTGTTCTCGGCCGGCGTCGGGGAGAACGTACTCATGGGCGCAGAAGAGGGCGCGGGAGAACCGGAGTTGCGGCGAGCGCTGGCCGTCGCACAGGCCGACTTCGCGCACGCGTTGCCGCAGGGCACGGACACCCAGGTGGGCGAGCAGGGCCTGAGCCTCTCCGGCGGCCAGCGCCAACGCCTCGCGCTGGCAAGGGCGGTGGTCGGCAAACCCCGTTTCCTGGTCCTCGACGACCCGCTCTCCGCGCTGGACGTCCACACCGAGGCCGCCGTAGAAGCAGCCCTGCGCCAAGTCCTGGCCGACACAACGGCGTTGATCGTGGCCCACCGCCCCTCCACGGTCCTCCTCGCGGACCGCGTGGCCCTGCTGTCCGACGGCCGCATCACAGCGGTCGGCACCCACCAGGAACTCCTGCGGACGAACGCGGAGTACGCGTACCTGATGTCGGGCGCCGAGCGCCCCAAAGGGGCGCGGGGAACGGCGCGACCAGCCCCCACCGGCCCGCGGACTCAACACCACCCGGACCGGCACCAGCACCCCCACCCGGTCGGTGAGCAGGAGGACGCACGATGACCGCCCCGACCACTTCCGCGCCGCCCACCGACGACACCCCCGAACCCCCGCACAAGCCCGCCGCAGGCGACCCCTTCGATCACGACGTCCTGCCCACTCCCCCGGGCGCGACCGCCACCCTCCTGCGTTCGCTGCTCGCCCCGATGAAGGCACGGGTCGCGATCACGACGCTCCTCCTGCTGCTCCAGCAGGCGGCCGTACAGGTGGGCCCGCTCCTCGTGGCGTACGCCATCGACCGCGCGGTACCGGCGTTCCGGAACGACAACTACGGCCCGCTGATCGCCGTAGGAGCGGGCTACCTGCTCTGCGCGCTGATCTCCGGCGGACTCCAGTACGCCTTCATCGGTGCCTCCGCCCGCGTCAACCAGGACGTGCTGCTCGATCTGCGCGGCCGTATCTTCCGGCACGCGCAGGCGCTCAGCATCGACTTCC
This sequence comes from Streptomyces colwelliae, assembly GCF_048158785.1. NCBI lineage: Bacteria > Bacillati > Actinomycetota > Actinomycetes > Kitasatosporales > Streptomycetaceae > Streptomyces > Streptomyces colwelliae. The sequence goes on from NZ_JBLTJC010000317.1 coordinate 7,562, forward strand.
ACGAGCGGTACACGTCCGGCCGGCTCATCTCCCGTTCCACCACGGACATCGAGGCCCTGCGCGAACTGCTCAGCGAGGGGCTCCAGGAGCTGATCACGGTCATCCTGTCGTTCGTGTACATCTCGGCGATGCTGCTCTGGCTGGACCTGGGTCTCGGCGCGGTCGCGGTGGCGTCCTTCGTGCCGTTGTACCTGCTGGTGCGGGTCTACCAGCGGCGCGCGGTACGCGTGTACGCGATCCGCTCCACGGCGATCGCACGCGTGATCGTGAAGTTCGTCGAGACGATGAACGGCATCCGCCCGGTCCGCGCGTTCCGCCGCGAGGACGTGAACGACGCCGACTTCCGGGTCCTCAACCGACAGCACGAACGGTCCAACGGCGACGCCCTGTTGGAGATGGCCCGCTATGTCACCGGCTCCCGCCTGGTCGCCAACACGGCCGTCGCGGTGATCGTGCTCTGGGGCGCGACCCGAGTCGCGGACGATTCGCTGGAGCTGGGCGTACTGGCCGCCGCGGTCCTGTACCTACGACGGCTCTACGACCCGATCGACCGGCTCGGCATGTTCCTCAACTCGTACCAGTCGGCCGCGGCTTCCCTGGAGAAGATCGCGGGGCTCCTGGCCCAGACCCCATCAGTCCCCGAACCCTCAACCCCCGTCCAACTCCCAGCACTTGAGTCGGAACAACCCGGCCGCGAGGTCGTCTTCGACGGCGTCCGCTTCGCCTACCGCACCGGCGGCGAGGTGCTGCCCGTCTTCGACCTCACCCTCCCCGCCGGCCAGACCGTCGCCGTCGTCGGCTCCACCGGCGCCGGCAAGTCCACCCTGGCCAAGCTGCTGGCCCGGTTCTACGACCCCTCGAACGGGCGGGTCCTGCTCGACGGGGTCGACCTGCGCGAGCTGTCCGCGCCCGAACTGCGGCGCGGGGTGGTGATGGTGACGCAGGAGGCGTTCCTGTTCTCCGGCACGGTCGCCGAGAACATCGCGATCGGCCGCCCGGACGCACCGCGCGAGGAGATCGAGCGGGCCGCGAAGGCGATCGGCGCGCACGACTTCATCAGCGCGCTGCCCGACGGCTACGACACGGACGTACGCAAGCGAGGTGGCCGTATCTCGGCCGGTCAGCGCCAACTCGTCGCGTTCGCACGGGCGTTGCTCGCCGACCCCGCCGTCCTTATCCTCGACGAGGCGACCAGTTCCCTCGACGTCCCGGGCGAACAGGCCGTACAGCGCGCCATGTCGACGGTCCTGCGCGGCCGTACGGCGGTCGTGATCGCGCACCGGCTGTCCACGGTCGAGATCGCGGACCGGGTGCTGGTCATGGAACACGGCCGGATCGTCGAGGACGGCACCCCGTCCGAACTGATCGCGGGCACAGGCCGGTTCTCGGACCTGCACCGGGCGTGGCGGGAGAGTCTGGCGTGAGCGCGGTGCCAGTAGTCCCGCGGTGTTAGTAGCCCCGCGCCGGAGCAACACCCCGACCCGCTGGGGAAGTTGCAGAGCAAGTGGAGAGGCTCAGGAGAACCACACCTCCCCGATGCCCGCCTCGCCCTCCTCGTTGCGTTCGACGACGAACGTCGACTCGACGCGCTCCTCGTCCGCGTAGACGGACAGCGCGCCGCCGGTCAGCATGTGCAGCAGACCGTCGTAGTCGGTGAAGTCCTCGTCGTGGTCGGTGAAGTCCTCGTCGTCATCGCCCAGTTGACCGGGGTCGATGCCCGCGGCCGTCAGCGTGGCCCGGAGGTCGCCGGTGACATCCAGTTCGTCGAAGCCCTCGACCGTCAGGTCCGGGGCACCGGGCACCGCGACCAGGATCTTCAAGTAGGCCGCCCCGAAGTCCCGTTCGCAGACGGCGACGATCCGGGCGTCGGGGTGCCTCTTCTTCTGGGCCCGGAACTCGTCCTCCAGCGCGCTGGACAGCACCCCGTCCTCGACGAGCGCCGGGTCGGTGATCTTCACCGTCGAGCCCCAGGCGGCCGCACGTACGACGTCCAACTCCCCCCGGTCCGCAGGGCTTTCGGGATGCCCCAGCCGGGTCGGAGCCTCCGCACAGCGGATCGTCGCGACGGACGACAGGGACGACACGGCCGCCCTCGCCGCCTCCGGGTCGTGGGCCGGGACGGACGGTCGCTCCTCGGGCCGTAGCGGAGGCATGAAGGGCGGCTGGACCACGACCAGGTGCGCGTGCCCGTCGTGTCGGGGGTCCACCCGTGTTCCGGGAGATACGGGACTCATGGCGCCGAGCGTATGCCGCCGTCCCGCGCCAACCTGTGAACCTCCTGTGGAGAAGGCGGGTTGACCCGGTCACCGAAGCGCGGATCGGCTTCGGCATGTACATGGGCGTGTCTAGCGTGTGGTCCGTTCGTCGGCGCCACATCGACCACGGGGGCCCCTGGTGCCGCGCGAACACCCCATGCCTATTGGGCCCCCACGGGGACTTCACGTGCAAACACCCATACGCCACCGGCGGTTGCGCGCACTGCGGCGGTCGGTCGTCGCGCTCGCGTGCGCCTCGGTCATGGCGCTCACCGGGCTTCCGGGCATCACGGCGGCGGATGCCGCGCCGAGACCGCTGGACCCGGGCAAGCGCTGTGACGAGTTGTACGGCCTGCCGAGCAACACCCGACCGACCACAGGGCTTCCGCAGTTCGACGCTTCTCGCGCCACCTCCCAGTGGGACGACTACGCGTACGTCAATCCGGCCAAGGAGTGGGACGGGCTCGGCGCGCCGTCCGCCGCCAAGCAGGCCGCGCTGTCGGAGCTGACCAAGGCTCCGGCGACGCAGCCCGACCGGGTCTGGTGGAGGTGGCTCCAGCAGAAGGCCAAGTACCCGAGTTTCACGGACTATCGGGACGCCGTGTTCATCCCGAACTCCGGGAACGACCCGCGCGGCAAGGCCTTCGAGCAGAAGGTGATCAAGGATCACGGGCTGGTCGGGCCCGAGTGGATCTGCCAGAAGGAGGTCGAGTTCAAGGACCCCGACACCGGCAAGACCTACCGGCGCAAGCTCGACGCGTACAACACGCGGACGAAGCAGATCCTGGAGATCAAGTCCAACGGCAGCCCGGACCGCACGCAGGTGCCCAAGGACCTGGCGTGGGCCAAGGACCCGGCGTGGAAGGACAGCAAGGTCAAGTACGTCTTCGCCGAGCCGCAGAAGGCCGACGCGAAGAAGTTCCTGGGGAACATGCGGCAGCTCGCCGGCGACCGGGTCACCGAGTACAACTACCGTACGGACCGGGTGGAGTTGGCGCCCAGGAGCGGCGGTCAGCGCGCGACCAGCGGGCTGATGCAGCCTCCCGGCCAGTCCGGTTCCACGCGCGGCGGGCTCACCGATCTGATCCGTGAGTCGCGGCCCACCCCGAAGACCATGGCGGACTACCTGAACGCCAGGAACGCCGCCAACCCGGGCGGTCTGCCGCGCGGTCCCGGCGGTGTCGACTTCTCCACCCTGGACCTGAAGTACGTCGGCAAGCCGGTCAGGGGCAAGGGCGTCGACTTCGCGTTCGACGCCAAGGAGGACCCCACCGAGCAGTCCGGCTGGGGCGGCAAGGCCAACTCCCAGCTGATCTCCGACGCGTTCTTCACCTGGCTCGCGCTGACCCCGGACAAGTTCTGGGTCAATCTCAACCCGGACGAGCCGGACCGCATCATGGACGCCAGGTTCGGCAAGACGGACGCGGGCCGGGTGCTGCTGGAGGCCGACCTCCAGATGAAGCACGACTTCTACAAGGCCATGGACCCCGCCACCGACCTCGGCAAGCGCTACTGGGCGGCCCTGCCCAAGGAGAACGGCAAGCCGTGCATGCCCGGTCTGCGCAACTGGATCGAGCCGAAGACCGCGCAGGTCCGTGAGCAGGACGGCGGCATCTACATCCTCGACACCCCGCTGCGTCTGAAGTCGACCGCGCAGACCACGGTCACCCAGGGTCCCGGCGAGCCGATCTGCACCCCGGACGAGGCCACGACCAAGGCGGCCCAGCGGGTCATCGACCAGATGATCGTCCCCGCGGTGGAGAAGACCATCAACACCGCGCCCCAGTACGCCGATCTGCGCCGCGTCTACACCGCGCGCGTCGCCGCCGAGTACATCCGCCAGCAGGACGCCAAGTCACCCACTGACTACCACGCCATCATCAACAGCGGCGACGCCTCGCGCTGGCCGCTGCGCGCGCCCAACCAGGACTGGACCCGCGAGGCGCTGTTCCAGAAGTACCGGAACATCTACACGCACGGCGAGTTCACCTACGACGTCCCCGACGCGAACGGCACCGTGCAGGTCTACATCGTGGGCGGCGTCGACCTGTCCAAGCAGCCCAAGCAGAACGTCGGAAAGGTTCAATTCACCGCTCAGCACCGCTACTTGCCCCGGCAGACGCAGACCAGCGTGAAGACCCTCACCGACAACACGGACACGACAGGGCAGTTGCTCCTCGGCGCGAACACGGCCGCCGACGACACCGGCACCGCAGGCCTCCGCACGGCTGTGGTGGACTCCGCCGCCCGCGATGATCAGGGGGCGTTCCGAAGCCCGAACCGCCCTTACCGCTTCGGCGAGTTCGGCCGGGTCGGCGGCCGGTCGCCTTACGTGCCAGGTGC